>DATMWB010000013.1:0-19693 GCA_035562735.1 Candidatus Methanoperedens sp. | reverse complement strand
TAAAGACTTCACCGACCCACGTTTTTTTTGACAAAAAAGGTATTATTAAAGAGATGAAAGTAGGATTTTTGGATAAAGAAAATTTGTTAAAGGGGGTACTCAAATAATGTGGTTACAATTTTTTTGGGAAAATTTACATTTTGCGGCTAACCTTTTAACAGCGTTGGCTTTTTTCTCGATATTTTGGTTGTATTTTGATGCCTGGAAGGAGAGAAAAACAGCCAAGGAAGGGTGGAAAATACTTGGATTTTTACTTTTATCTCTCTCGTTTTTACTCCATTCAATTTTGATTGAATCATCAGTTTTAAGTTCAGCAATATTGGTGTCGGAATTTAGTGAGAAGTTGGCGATGTTATTAAGAAATTTGGGTTATTTATCATTAGTAGTTGGTTTAGTTTCTGATCCTTTGATTCCGAAACCCAAATTGTCGGCCATTGTTCCTTTTGGTGTTTCTATTTTTTATTTTTTGTCTCCCCTATTGGCAGTCTCTGCAGCTTGGTTATACCTGCGTCGAGCCACAATTGGTTTGGAAAACCATACAAAAAAAGTCTCTTTGGCTTTCTTTTTTATGGCAGTATATGAATTGTTGACCATCCCCTCTTTGTTTGTGGAGAGTTTGGATGTCAACGTTTTTCGTTTAGTGGCTCCTTTTGGGCCAATATGGATTGTGGCTCACCTTGTTTTAATTTTAGGTTCGAGTATTTTAATAAAATGGACTTTTTCCTATTTATTAAAGAGGATAAATACCCAACTTTTTATAATTTTTACGACCACAACTTTATTGATCTTTTTACTGACAACAATTTCTTTTACCTTTTTGCTTTTGAAAAATTTATCTGATGAAACTTTAACTAGATTAAACACAGACGTGGCTGTTTTGTCCTATTCTTTGGATGTAAAAAAATCAGAAGCTTTGGCCACTGCCTTAATTTTGTCACATAATCCAAAAGTTGCTGATGCGGTTGTAAATAAGGATAAAAAATATTTAGCTGCTGCTAGTGAGGAACTATTACTGTCAAGAAAGGTAACAAGTGTGATAGTTGTAGACGAAAATGGTCAAGTACTGGCCAGAGGTGAAGAGAGAGATAGGATTGGAGATTCGGTATCAGAAAATGTGCTTTTCAAAAGATCAATGTTGGGCGAGGAGATTTCGTCTCTTGTAACCCAAGATTCGGCTTTATCTCCAATGGTTTTAGTGAAGGCCGCAGTTCCGATAAAATTTGGTGAAAAGGTTGTAGGAACAACAATTATTGGATTGACCTTGGATAATAATTTTCTTGATGGAATAAAGAAGATAACAGGGTTAGAGGTGGGAATATATGGAAATGATATTTTGTCGGCGACAACGATTTCGGATTTAAGAGGAAAGACTAGGCCTGTAGGGATAAGAGAAACTAACGATATTGTAATTGATAAAGTGATGTTAAGGGGAGAAAGTTATTCTGGCTTGGTATCTCTTTTAAATACATCTTATTTTGCAGTTTACTATCCTCTTAAGGATGTTGATAATGAAGTTGTGGGGATGTTGTTGGCAGGTAAAGCGGCAATTGGTATTTTTATAGCAGCAGGAAAGTCTATAGAACTTACCTTTTTGGTAACGGTATTGTTGATGATTTTGTCAATATTACCATCATATTTAGTTTCAAAATATATATTTAATCAGTTGAAGTAGAGATGACCTTAAAAGATAAAGCAGTTATAACTTTGGTTTCTATTGGGATATTCTTTGTGACTTTTATTTCTCTAATTATCTATCAAATTATGACGGTTTCTTTCCAGGAAATTGAAGATCAAAGAGTGGAAAGAAATATTAGGCGAGTCCAGGCAGTAATCGAAGATCGTTTTAATCAAGTGAATTTGAAATTAGCAGATTGGTCGATTTGGGATGATACCTATGAGTACATTTTAGATCACAATGAAAGATATGAAATTAATAATTTGGCAGAAGAGTCTTTTAAATCAATTGGGATTGATGAGGTATTGTTTTTTGACAAAGATTTTAGGTTGATAAAGCAGATTGGTGTTGGAAAATCATACATTTATAATATGGAAAATGAGGTAAGTAGTTATTTTTCAAAAGAAAGTTCTTTGTTAAAAGTGGACAAGGAGGTTGGCTATAGTCAAGGGATATTGAAAACTGAAAGTGGATTACTGCTTTATGTGGTTCAGGAAGTATATAGAAGTGACAGAAGTGGTGAATCGAGCGGACTAATTATTTTTGGAAGATATTTAGATCAAGGGATGATGAACTCAATGAAGAACCTGACTCAGTTTGAGGCGGAATTAACAATGTGGGACGAAGAGTTACCCCAAGATTATCAAGAATCAAAGGCTAGATATATAGAAGCGGGTAAAGAATCTCTGGTGCGAGTGTTGAATAATCAAATAATATCTGGGTATCTTGTTATTAAAGATGTTTTTGGAAAGCCGGTGGCAATTGTTCGCAGTGATGTAAACCGAGATATTACCATGCAGGGGCGATTGGGGATGAGACTTTTGGTGGGTATTTTAATTCTTATTGGAACAACAATAATTATTATTGATTATTGGTTATTGGTAAAGGTAGTTTTAGGAAAAATTATTCAAATGTCAAATGATGTCGATAGCTTGAGGAAAAATCCTGAAGATAAAAAGAGATTGAATATTATTGGAGTTAATGATGAGGTTGATAGACTTCGAAGTGATATAAATGACATGCTTGATTCCCTGGACAGGGAAAAACAAAAGGGAGAAACATTAATTGATTTAATCAATGCCTTAGTGGTGACTATTGGTATTGATGGTGAAGTGTTGTTGATAAACAAGAAAGGATTGGAAATGTTGGGTTATCAAAAGGATGAAGTGGTTGGAAAAAATTGGTTTCAAACTTTTATACCCCAAGAATCAAGGGGTGAAACATATAAATTATTTTCAGAGCTGTCAGTTGAAAATCTGATAGAAAATAGTGAAAGTGAAAATGAGGTACTGACTAAGGATAATAGAAAACTGTTGATAATGTGGCGTAATACGGTGATTAAGGGAAGTGATGGAAAAGTGATTTCAACCTTGAGTCTTGGAGAGGATATAACCATGAAAAAAGAAGAAGAGAGAAGAAAGGAAGAGTACGGCAAGGAGCTAGAGAGGTTAAATGCGGCGATGGTTGGTAGAGAAATAAAGATGATTGAGTTAAAAAATGAGATAGATCGTTTGAAGATAAAGTATGAAAAAAAAGTTAATTTAAAAGTTAATGAGGATAAAGATGAAAAATAAGGTGTTTTTATTTGTTTTTCTGTTTTTTGCTTTATTGGTGTCTGCTTATGCAATTTATGTTTATATTGAATCGAAAAATGATAACACGGTGTTGACTCCAGTCTCTGTAAGATTGAAGTGGTTACATCAAGCTCAGTTTGCAGGTAATTATGTTGCTGAGCAAAAAAACTATTATAAAGAGGAAGGTTTGGATGTTGAATTGAAAGCTTATGACTATAAGAATGATCCAATAGAAGAAGTAGTCTCAGGAAAATCTGATTTTGGAATTACTGGTGCTGAAAATATAATTGTTGCTAGAAATCAAGGGAAAAAGGTTAAGGCTTTGGCTGTGGTTTATCAAGATAGTCCAGCGGTGGCTTTTTCACTAAAATCTTCGGGAATATTAGAGTTAAAAGATTTTGTGGGAAAAAGACTGGGTGTATCAAAAGATTTGGAGGCAGTCATAATGACTATGCTGAAATCTTCTGGTATTGGATCTGCTGAAGTGAAAATTATGAGAACCGATTTTGGAATTGACCCTTTGATAAAAAATGAGGTTGATGTTGGAACAGGTTATGTAACAAATGAAGTCATTCAACTTGAAGAAAATGGTCAGGAAGTGGAAGTGTTTGCTCCCTATAAGTTTGGAGTAAAGATGTATGCTGATGTGTTATTTACTACTGAGGAAATGATTGCCAAAAACCCAGGGATAGTAGCTGGATTTGTGAAGGCGACTTTAAGGGGTTGGGAGTATGCTTTGTCTCATGTCGATGAAGCAGTAAAGCTTACTTTGCTTTATAAGGATGACAACAATAAAGCATTAAACTATGACCATCAAAAAGCTTTGTTAGATAAATCGGTGCCTTTTATAAAACCTAATATAAATCGTAAGGTTGGGGAAATGAATTATGTGGATTGGAAAAGAACCAATCAATTGTTGGTCGATAGTGGAGTTGTCCAAAATAAGTTAGAGGTTTCACACATGTATACAACTGAGTTTATATCTCCATGAAACTATCAAGAAAAATATTTTTGATTTTTTTTGCAAGTGTAGGAATAACTCTTGTGTTTGGTGTATTGTCAGCGCTATATTTTGGTTCTAATGGAGTTCAAAAAACTTTTGAAGAAAAGCAATTAGAATCAGCTTTACAGCTGATAGATTCGATTGATAGAACGATGTATGAACGTTATTTGGATATTGAGTCGATTGCTGGATTGGTCATTTTTCAGGATGTTGTAAAAGACAAGGGAGATGAAAAACTTGTTAAAGACGCGGATTATCTGTTAAAAAAACTACTATCAACTAGTGGTCCATGGAACAGTCTATATATCTTGAATAAAGACGGTGAGGTGGCTGTGTCTAGTGAGACTGAAATCAAGGAAAATATTTTATTAAATACTGAAATAAAAAAAGCTTTTGAACAAGCCCTTGAGGGAAAAACTTACTATTCAGATGTTGTCAAAATTTCAGATGAAAATACGATTGTGTTTTCATCTCCGATTGTTGATAGAGCGGAACGTGGAAAATTGGCAAAAGGGGTGGCAATTGGTTTTTATTCTTGGCCGGTAATTGAAGAAATAATCGAAAATATAAAGGATAGAGAGGTGTTTTTAATTAATTCCCGCGGTGTAGGTATATATAGTAATAGTAAAGAGGGAGAAAATGTTGATACGCATAATCACCAGAATCATCCCACTTTTAGAAAGGCCTTAAAAGATAAAAATGGGGTGATGGAGACTTCTAGTTTTCACGGAGAGACACAGGTTTTATCAGCTTATGTTTTACAAAAGGGATATTTACAGTATGCCGGTAGTGGTTGGATTTTGGTCCAAGAAGTACCAATGAATCAGATATTTCTATCTGTTTTTAAGGTAATTATCCCCATTCTTTTAATATTTTTAGTGGTGATAGTAGTGTCACCATTGGTTCTATATCTGTTGGTAAAAAACAAAGTAATTTTACCCATAACAGAGATAACAAAAATTACAAAGTCATATCAAACAGGTAGCCTTGATTTGAGAGTAAAAATCAATACTAAGGATGAAATTGGAGAATTGGGAGAAGCTTTTAATAGCATGGCAAATAGGTTGAGTGAAATTTATACTGGCCTTGAGAGAAAGATAAAGGAAAGGACAGAGAACCTTGATAGAAATATTGAATTGTTAAAAGAAAAAAACGAGGCGTTAGATAAAAATAAGAGTGCCATGTTAAATATTTTGGAAGATGACAGACTTCTAGAAGAGGCTCTCAAAGCTGAAAAAGCAAATGTAGAAAAGAAAGTTGAGGAAAGAACAAGAGAGCTCTCAAGGACAAAGGCTAGATTGGATTCATCGATTCAGAATTTACCGGTGGGATTTTTAATGATAGATATTTTTGGGAAACTTGTTGTAAGTAATTCATTGGCAAATGAATTACTTGGTGGTGATAGTGACAAAAACATTGAGAAACTGAAGGTGGTTTTAAAAGATAAAATTGATGTGGACAAATATATAAAGGATTGTGGTCACGGTTCTTCAAATTTAAAGTTTTCTGATATTGAAATGGATGGAAAATATTTTCAGTTTTTACTATCCCCCATTATGGCAAAGGAGATTGCTGAATCGTGTATTGGGATAGTGGTGTTGATTCAAGATATAACTGAAGCCAAAATTTTGGAAAGATCTAAAGATGAATTTTTTTCAATTGCTTCTCATGAACTTAGGACTCCCTTGACGGCCATTCGAGGAAATACATCAATGATACTAGAATACTATGCTGAGGCAATAAAAGAACCAGAGCTTAGAGCGATGGTTGACGATATTCATGAGTCAAGTATCCGACTGATAAATATAGTTAATGACTTTTTGAATGTGTCAAGATTGGAACAGAATCGAATGGAATTTGATATCAAGGAATTTGATTTGGGTGAAATAATAAAAGAAACTCTCAAGGAATTTGATGTGACGGGTTCAAGAAAAAAGCTAAGTTTAGACTATACAGAAGGAGAAACAAAGTTGCCAAAAGTTTTAGGCGATGCTGACAAGGTTAGACAGGTTTTGATTAATTTGGTCGGAAATTCTCTAAAATTTACGGAAAAGGGAGGGATTACTGTAAGTACTGAGTTACTTGACAAAGAGGTAAAGGTTTTAGTGACAGATACTGGCAGAGGAATTTCTTTAAAACAACAAAATTTGTTGTTTCACAAGTTTCAACAAGCTGGAGCTAGTTTATTTACAAGAGATACTGCAGGGGGTAGTGGTTTGGGATTGTATATTTCAAAGATGATGCTTGGTGGGATGGGGGGAGAAATAAAATTGGAAAAATCTGAAGAAGGAAAGGGTTCAACTTTTTCATTTACAGTTCCAAAAGCATGAAAAAGGTGGACAAAGCTAGTACATACTTGTAAACTCTCTTTATATGACAAAGATTTTGATTGTTGAAGACGACCCTTTAATGAGTCGAATGTATCAAAAGATTTTTAAGTTTGAAGGTTTTGAAGTTGATTTTGCTTCTAATGGTGAAGAGGGCCTTGAAAAAATTAGAATTACAAAACCAACTTTGGTATTGCTTGACATAATGATGCCAAAGATGAATGGTCTTGAAGTATTGGAAAAATTGAAACTTGATCCAGAAACAAAAGCAATTCCGGTGATAATGCTGACTAATTTAGCTGGAACACAGGACGCAGAAGCAGCTTTGGCAAAAGGAGCTGTCAAATATATTATAAAATCGGAAAATGAACCAAAACAAGTTGTGAACATGGTAAAAGAAATATTGGCTGGTTATACTCGGAATGATGTTCCAAACATTTCTCCAACGAGCTAGTTATGGATAACTCCTTTTTAACTGATAAGTCAAGGCAAATTACCGAGGAAGAGTTGATACCGGATGAAGAGAAGAGAGGTATGTTTTTGTATATTTTGGGAACGATTGGGGGAATACTAATATTTTTAGGGGTAGCAGTTTTTGGAGTGCTATATTTTTTCTAGGGTAATTTCATCAATTAGAGGCAGGATTATTTTTCTTTCTTCTGAGGTCAAAGGCTTTAAGACATAGTCTTCGATGGGGACGTTTACGTCGGATTGAGGGTGACCAATGCCAATTCTTATTCGCCAAAAGGCTTGAGAGTCTAAGTGTTGAATAATTGACTTAACTCCATTATGGCCAGCTGGTCCGCGGTCGAATTGGAGACGCCACTCCCCTACTGTGATATCTAAATCATCGTGAACAATATAAATGTCTTGAGGAGGAATATTGTAGTATGAAGCAAGCTTTTGAACGGAGATCCCAGAAAGATTCATATAATTTGTACTTATGGCATAAATATTACCGTCGTATTCTCCAACCATGGATTGAAGCTTATTTTTAGTCGACAGGGAAAAATCGTGTTTTATGGAAAAGTTTTTTATAAGCATTTGACCAAGATTGTGTCGAGTATTATGGTATTTTTTTTCAGGATTACCCAAGCCAAAAAAGAGTTTCATATGATGTTATTTATTATAGTTTGATATTAATTTATAGTCTAAAGATTGGAATTATTTAATTTGATATATATGTTAGCAGTTTGATAGTATAATTGCTAAAAATTATGCTCTTGATAGAACTGGTCGAGAGAAAAAAAGAAAGGATCTCTGTGAAGATACAACAGGGTATCACAGTTTTTGGATAAAATTTCTATTTCTGACTCCGGAATAATGGGGACGGCAATTATAATTTTTGTGGTAGGGTGTTTTTTTCTGATTTCATCGGTGAATTCATCGTATTCAATTGCTAGAGTTGAGCCATTATCGATGATAATTAAATTTTGGGGATTAACCATATCTATGAGTTTGGTGTTTAGATTGTCCGCGACTTTTTGGGCAAAGTCTTTTGATTCGGAGCTGATATAGGTTAGAGAAAAATTTTTGTCAAAATTTTCTGTTATTTTTTGTGCCAGTAGAAGTGCTGTTTCGGAATAGTTTTTGTAGATCACGCGTTAATTAATTTATAAAAATCGTTTTCAGAAATTATGGGGATATTTAGCTTTTTTGCGCTAATAAATTTTGACGAATTTGATTCATTTTTATTGGAAACAAGATAATTTGTGTTTTTTGAAACTGCGGAGACAATTTTTCCTCCATTAGATTCAACTTTTTCGATGAACTGTGGCCTGGGAATTGATAAGTCACCAGTGATACAGAAGTTTAGACCCTTGAGAGAGAGATTGTTGGTTGTGGGCAATTTTATATCAACGTTTGAAATAATTGAATTTATCCAAGAGTGGCGAAGAGTGATGCCATTGACAATTTTTTGAGCAAGAGTTTTTTGAAAACCTTTGATTAACAAAAGATTGTCAACTTTTATATCAAGTAATTTTTGGGGAGTATTAAAACCAGCATCTATTAGTTGTTGAACTCGGGCAGTACTAAAATGGGGAATAACGGCGGCATCAAAAACCTGTTTTAAAGTAAGACTTCTTTTAGACTGAATTTGACTGATGATATTTTTCCCTGATTTTTCTCCAAGGTTGTCAAGGCCACTAATGTCATCGATAGTTAGTTTGTAAAAATCACCAGGGAGGCGGATTTTGTCGGCTTGATAAAGTTTTCTGATGGTTTTGTCGGAAAGGCCAAGAATTCCTAGGGTATCACAAAAAAGTCGAAGAGAGCCTAAAATTTGTGACATGCAATTTTTCTGATTAGGACAACGAATATTTTTATCTTCTTTGATTAGGAGTGTGCCGCAATCAGGACAATTAGTGGGTATATCAATATGATTGTGAGTGACCTTGGTAATAACTTTTTCGATATGGGGAATAACATCACCACGGCGAGATATTTCAATAATGTCACCAATGTTAAGGTCTTTTTTTATAACTAAGTCGTAATTGCCAAGTGAGGCAAAAGAAATAATGGCACCTGATAATTCTATTGGCTCAACCTCGGCTACCGGTGTAATACTACCCATGGGCCCGACTTGCCAAAAAATTTTATTTATTTGAGTTTGATTGCTATCAGCAGGAAATTTGTAAGCCACTTGATACTTGGGACGATTGTTTTTGACACCCAGTTCCCTGGCTACATTTAAATCATTTATTTTGATGACCAAGCCATCAATTTCATATGGGTAGTCTTGGCGTTTTGTGTTTAAAAATCGTTGATATATAGTTTCGATTTCATGAAAAGAGTGACAAAGTAAGGATTCTACGGGAGTAAAACCAAAAAATTCTAGTAAATCAATTTTTGTGTATTCGGTTGAAATGTCATATATTTCAGTGTTTTGTGGAAGGATATCGACAGCATATAGACTACAAAGATTAGAATATTTGCCGTCTAAGCGTTGGGAGAGACCGGAGGCGGCGTTCCTGGGATTACTATACGTCGTCGCGAGACTTGTAGAGTTGTGGCGATCTTCTGGTAAAGATTGCTTCGTCGGAGTACCTTCTCGCAATGACGTGTCTTGGCTCACAATATCATTTAATTCTTCAAAATCTTTTTTAGTAACGACAATTTCACAACGAATAGAACCGGAAAAATCATCCGGTAAACTTTTTACAAAATTTTTCATTTTAATTACATTTTGGGTAATGAGATCACCGATAATGCCGTCTCCACGAGTAATGGCGTTGACCAACTTGCCGTTCTGATATTCAATTTCAAGAGAAATTCCGTCACATTTTGGTTGTATTACCAATTCAATGTGGGATATTTTTTTTAATTCGAAATAATGAACCAGGTCATCAAAATTGGTAACTTTGTTGAGTGAGCCCATGGGGATAGTATGGGTTTTTTTATCAAATCCAGTGTTAAAGTTTGGAGCACCGACTTTAGTAAATATACGATGGTAGGGCAATTTTTGTTTGAGAATATTTTCTAGGGTGTCATAGGTATGATCATCCATGATTGGTTTTCCACCGGTGTAGTAGGCTTTTTTGGCAGAGATGAGAAGTTCCCCAAGATCTTCGGGAGATAAATTTTTCAAATCGATTTGATCAAGGGTGACCATGAATGTATTTTACACGTTGGCAAGGCAATAGTAGGCACCTTTGGTGCTTCCCCTTTTTTCACAGACTTTGTCGTCAATAAGTTTTTTTAAATCTCTCCAGATAGTATCGTCGGAAACCATGGGTAAAAGTGATTTTGCGTCTGGCATACGTAAACCTCCAAATTGTTGCATGTATTCAACTAATTTTATTTGTCGTTCGGTCAAATGAACTTGTTTGCCACCTAATTTTTGTTTGAATTTTAGATCTCGAGAAAGACTTTGGACCTTGTCTTTGACACGGGAGAGTTCGATTGCCAGAGCTTCGGTGTAATATGTTGCCCAGTTGGTTATATCTCTTTGAAAAATATCATTATGACTTTCATGAGTTGATTGAAGTGTGTTGTAGTAGGTTTCAGCATTTCTATCAAAATATTCTTCTAGTGAAAAGAGACGACGAATGTCATAACCTTCAACGTAAAGTGGGAGCATGGCAAAGGCACGAGAGACTCGACCATTTCCCTCAATAAATGGATGGATGGCAACTAAAATGTATTGGGTGATAGCAGCTCTGATAGCAGGGTGAATTTCTTTAGATTTGGGATCGTTTAACCAGGCAATTAGATCTGACATAAGGTAAGGGACTTCAATTGCTGGAGGGGGTCGATGGGCAATTTCTCCGGTACGGGTGTTTTTTAAAACAACTTGTTGGCGTCTATACTTGCCAACTTCTGTTTCGGCAATCACTTTAATGGTTGTGAGCTCGTGGATTTTTTTAACAACAGTTTCGCTAAAGAAAAAAGGGCGGTTTTTTTGATCTTGATTCGGATTGAATTTTTCTTCTGGAAGGGCAAGTCCAGCATCGTAAGTAGCCCATATTTCCTCCAAGTAAGAGACAACATTTCGATAGTTAATTACTTCTTGAATGTCACGTTCGGTGGCGGTTATTTGTCGGCCTTCGACTAGTTTGGCTACTTCTTGATAGGTTAGGTCATTTCCTTCGATACGGGTACCATAGTGAACAGTTCTAACAATGGCCTCTTGCTGGAACTGTTTTTCATAAGCAGGGATTAGAGGCGCCTCATCAATAATCGCCTTGGCAGCTTCGATGATGCCAATGTTTTTAAGAATTTGGTTATTAATGGTAAATAACGGCGAAAACATTCTAAGGGAATTATAACAGATTTTATAAAATCAATGAGGGGAAAATGCGGAAAAAGGAAAAATGTCATTGCGAGGAGCAGTTACTATGGCGACGTGGCAATCTTGATGGGATTGCTTCGTGGGTACACTCGCAATGACGTTATTTTTGTAATAAATTATCTTAAGAAAAAATAATCTAAGGCACTTTTTGGATCGACATTTGAGTCAATTAAATCGATGGCAGTAATTAGTTTTTTTATAATCTGGGCGGTTTCCCCTTTTGGAGATTTTATTAGAAGCTGTTGATAACTTATTAGCTGCGATTGTAATAGAGGTTTTATTTCGTTTTTGTCACTAGTAATTGTGGAGGCAAATTCAAGATCCTTTTTGATATTGCCAGTAATTGGCCAAAGCTTTGTATCATATTCTTGGTGGTCGGAATTTAATTTTATCTTTTGGCATCGGGAAATAATTGTTGGAAGTAATTGAGTAATATTGATTGTTGTTAGAATAATGTAGTTGTTATCTCCTGGTTCTTCAAGAGTTTTGAGGAGGGCATTTTGAGATTCTAAATTAAGGTTTTCAGCTTCAGGGATTAAGACAATTTTTGAGTTATGGTTAAATGGTTTTTGAGAAAGGAATTTTTTGAGAGAGCGAACGGAAGAAATGGTGTAATCATCTAAGATAAAAAGATCAGGGTTATTTAGGTCAGTATGGTGTAGTTCTATCAGTAAATCACGAGCTTTTTGATAGGCAGTAGTAGATGAAGAAGCAATAATAAGTGTTGAAGGGAAGATGGACATAGTTTACTATGATTATAGAGTATGAATGGTGATGTAAAAGTTTATAAAAAACTATCTGAGGTTTTAATTGATAAGGGACTTATTGATGCCGAAAAATCCGAAGAAATAAATCTAAGACAGGTAAAGACTGGAGAAAGTGAAGAAGAGATAATAAAGTCTCTTAGAATTTTGTCTGATTATGATTTTGTAAAGTATAAAGCAGAATTTTTGAGAGTTCCCTTTGTTGATTTGGAAGAAATAGGTTTTTCACCAGAGGCACTGTCTTTGGTGCCTCAAAGTGTAGCTGAAAAGTACCATCTTGTTCCCTATAAGATGGATCCAAAGGAAAAAACATTGTATGTGGCGATGAGTAATCCGCTCGATTTGGAGACAGTGGAGTTTTTGGAGAAAAAAACTAACATGAAGATTCGGACTGCCATGTCCCTTGAAGCCCAAATTGATTCTTTTATCCGTGAAAAATATGAAAGAGAAAAAGGGATAACTTCTGAAGTAAGTAAGGCCTTGGATGAGCGGAAGGTAGATGAGAAAAAAGTCGAATCTGACAATATGAAGGCGGTTTCAGCCGAGGCGCCTATTGCCAAGATTGTAACAACTATATTGGACTATGCCGTTAGATCAAGAGCCTCTGATGTTCATATTGAACCACTTGAGGAAAATGTTAGGGTTAGATACCGTATTGACGGTATCTTACAAGAAAAATATATTTTACCTAGAAATGTGTTAGATGCCGTTATCAGCCGTATAAAGATTTTGGCAAATTTGAAAATTGATGAAAAGAGAATTCCTCAAGACGGTCGTTTTAACTTTACAACCGAAAATGGTGAAGTAGACCTTCGTATTTCAACTTTACCAGTATCTTATGGTGAAAAGGTGGTTATGCGTTTACTTAGAAAAGCTTCAAAGGTGCCTGCTTTGCCAGATCTTGGTTTAAGAGGTTTAGCTTTAAAAAATTTAGTTGAGGCAATTGAAAGACCTCATGGAATTATCATTGTTTGTGGACCTACGGGTTCTGGTAAAACTACTACTTTGTATTCGGTTCTCGATCGGGTAGCTACCTCAAAAGTAAATGTGGTGACTATTGAAGACCCTGTGGAATATCAAATGAAAGGGGTAAATCAGGTTCAGGTTAATGTACAGGCTGGTTTAACTTTTGCCACAGCGTTACGTTCTTTTTTACGTCAGGATCCTAATGTTATGATGGTGGGAGAAATTCGTGATACAGAAACAGCAGAATTGGCTATCAACGCCTCACTTACTGGTCATTTGGTCTTTTCCACCCTTCATACAAATGATGCTTCGGGTACTCCTCCACGTTTGCTTGATATGGGTGTGGAACCGTTTTTGTTGATTTCTGCTTTGACTTGTGTGGTGGGTCAGCGGGTATTGAGAACTGTATGTCCAAATTGTAAGCAAGAGACGGAGATTCCTCTAGAAAAGGAAACTGAAATGAGAAACACTCTTGGACCAATATATGACATGATTGAAGATAAGTGGAAAAAAGAAGGGAAAAAACTTATGATGCCCAAAATTGTAGGCTGTGATAAATGTAATAGTACCGGATATCTAGGAAGAATTGCTATTTATGAAGTTATGCCTATCACTGAAAAACTGAGTAAATTAATTGTTGAAAAGGGATCGGCGTCACAAATTCAGAAGGAAGCCATAGAAGAAGGAATGTTGACAATGAAGCAGGATGGTTATGTAAAGGTGTTAGAGGGAATAACAACTATGGATGAGGTTTTGCGTGTTGCTCAATATTAGTTAAAAAGTTAATAGTTACAAGTTTTATAGTAATAGAAAAAAGGTCTAGAATTAAATAAGAAATAAAGATTATTTTTTTAAACTATCTATAACAAAACATACAATGCATTCTAAAATTGAAGAAGTACTCAGATTGGCTGTGGCCAATGAGGCTTCTGATGTTCATCTAAGTGTCGGATTTTTGCCAAAAATTAGGATAAACGGAGAGTTGTCTGATATTACAAATATTGGTGAAGTAAATGACCCTGAGTTAATATTTTCTCTACTGTCCGAAGAACAAGAAGAAAGATTTTTAAAAGAAAAGGAATTAGATTTTTCAATAAATTTTGACAATGCTCGTTTTAGGGCTAATATTTACAATCAAAAGGGTTCCCCTGCTTGTGCTCTTCGGGTTATTTCAGATGAAATCCCAGAACTTGGTTTTTTGAATTTACCGGATATTTTGAAAAGTTTTACAAAACTACGTCAGGGTTTTGTACTAGTAACTGGCCCCACAGGACAGGGAAAATCAACGACTGTTGCAGCAATGTTAAATGAGATAAATAGGAGTACTGCAGTAAATATTGTAACCATTGAAGATCCGGTGGAATACATAATAAAACCGTTAAAGTCCATAATTTCCCAAAGAGAGTTAGGGAGTGATACTTTGAGTTTTGATAGAGCTTTAAAATCATCACTACGTCAAGATCCAAATGTGGTCTATGTTGGAGAAATGAGAGATTTGGAAACGATTCAATTAGCTTTGACTGTTGCAGAAACGGGACATTTAGTTTTTTCTACACTTCACACAAATTCGGCAGCTCAATCAATTGATAGAATTGTTGACGTCTTCCCTGAGGGAACAAAACCTCAAATAAGAATCCAATTGGCATCGGTACTTTCAGCGGTTATTTCCCAGAGATTGGTGCCAGCGATCAATGGAGGCCGAGTACCGGCTTTGGAAATATTGACAGCATGTACCGCTACTTCAAATACTATTAGGGAGTCAAAAACTTTTATGATTGACAATATTATTCAAACAGGGGCTGATTTGGGAATGGTAAGTTTGGAAATGTCACTGGCTAGATTGGTAAAGAAAGGAATAATTACAGAAGAAGTGGCCATGAGCTATGCATTGAAACCTTCTGACTTACAAAACAATTTAAGAAATAAATTAAAAAATGGCTAAATTTGTATATCGAGCTAAAGATTGGAATGGAAAATTGGTAAAAGGAGAATTGGACATGGGTTCAAAAAAAGAAATTATCGACTCGATTAAAGATAGTGGTTTAATTCCCCTCTCAGTTGAAATTCAGGGTAGTAATTTTTTGACGGATATAATGAGAAAAGTAAAAGGCAGGGTCAATTTAAAACAAGTGAGTACTTTTACCCGACAATTGTCGACCATGATGACTGCAGGTTTACCACTGACTGATGCTTTAGCTTTGCTGCAGAGCCAGCAAGAAGAAAATAGTGGTATGGGTCAGATTCTTGATAAGACCCTTGAGGAAGTGCGAGGAGGAATGCCGCTTGGAAAGTCTTTTGAAAAATATAGTGGAATTTTTGGTGAGGCATTTGTGGCTTCAGTTACAGCCGGAGAGGAGGCAGGAGTTCTTGACGAAATTTTGGGTAAACTTGCCAACAACTTAGAAAATGAAAATGAATTTCAAGGAAAGGTTAAAGGGGCAATGATTTATCCAGCAATTGTTGTTTCGGCAATGGTGATTGTGGCTTTCGTAATGATGATTTTTGTGGTTCCAAAGATGACAGCAATGTATGCTGATTTTGGAACGGCAAAAATGCCAGCTATAACTCAGGCGTTGATGAATGCTTCGGCTTTTACTGCTAAAATTTGGTTTGTATTTCCGATATTACTAGTAGGTTTGGGTTTTGGTTATTCGGTGGGGATGAAAAGTGATAACTTTAGGTTTAAAAAAGACGGTTATATGCTAAAAATTCCGATTATGGGAGTTTTAAGTGAGAAATCTATTTTGGCAAACACTTGTAGGACTTTGTCAATGTTGCTGACTGCAGGCATTACTTTGGTTGAGGCATTGAAAATTGTGGCAACTGTGTCGGGTAATGAAGTGTATAGAAGAGCTTATATGGAAATTGCTGAAAAGGTGCAAAAGGGTTTTTCAGTAGCTACTTCCTTTGAAAATACGAGTGTATTTCCAGTAATTGTTAATCAGATGATTTCCACTGGAGAAGCTACAGGAAAATTGGATGATGTTTTAATGAGAGTATCGGATTATTTTACAAAAGAAGCCGAGGAATCAGTAAAGGCACTGACAGCAGCAATAGAACCAATTATTATGGTCGTACTAGGTATAGGAGTAGGTTTTTTGGTAGTTGCCGTAGTAATGCCTATTTATACCTTGACATCCTCATTCTAGTGGTTCAGAATGATAATTGAATATTATAATTATTAATTTTAAAAAAAATGAAAAAAGCTTTTACCTTGGTGGAACTTTTGATAGTTATCACCTTGATTTCAATCCTTTCCGTGGCCGTTTTGGCAACTATTAATCCTATCGAGCAGACAAACAAGGCCCGTGATGCTCAATTTAAGAACGATGCAGCAGAAATTTTGAGCGCTTATGAAAGATTCTTTGCTTCACAAAATAAATATCCTTGGAATGTTAACCTTTCTGGTACTTCTTATCCCGAGGGAACTCCAGTTGGTTTGAATGCAACCGAACCTGCCTTTGGTGTGGTTGGATCTGCAGTTGGAGCAACCGATTCCCCACTTTTCTTGACTTCAGAATTAAAATCTTCATTTATGGGTAAAGTTCCATTTGGAGCGACAGTTACTCAGATGGACAATATGTGGACCTTTAGCAATGGTAGTGATAGCAACTATGTGTGTTATGTACCAAAGGCCAAAGTTAACCGTTTTGCAACTCCAAACAAGCTAAAATGTTTGACAATCGGAGCTGCACCAGCTTTGGAATCTATTGGAACCGGTGGTTGTACCGCCATGGTTGAAGCTGATTGGGCAGCAGCAACTGCAGCTGCTCCTAGTGCAACTTTAGCCAACATGATGTGTGTACCAGAGTAAGGTATAGCTGAATTGAATTCCAAACCCCCTCTTTACGGAGGGGGTTTTTGATGGAAATAATCAATCTCCCCTAACCCCTCTTTGACCCTCCAAAGGCGGGCAGGCAAGAGGGGGAAATATATTAATGATTGAAGATAATATTTAAATAAGTACAATTGGGTATGAACTTGTTTTTAGAAATAATGTTTTTTGTATTGGGATTGATGGTGGGAAGTTTTATAAATATGGCGATTTGGAGGCTTGGACATAACAAATCTTTTTTTAAAAGAAGTCGAAGTTTTTGTGATTTTTGCAAAAAAAAATTAAGATGGTATGACAATATTCCGATATTATCTTGGATGGTGTATGGTGGAAAAAGTCGATGTTGTCATAAGAAATTGCCACTCGCCTACCCTATTGTTGAGTTGTTGACAGGAATTGTTTTTTTATTGAATTATTTGTACTTGCCTCTGGGTTTTGAATCAATTATTGTTTTTATAATTTTAGGGCTATTGATATTTGAGGCGGCTTTTGACTTTCGGTATATGATGTTGCCTGATAGTACTGCATATTCATTAATTGTATTGGCTTTTGTCAGGTGGTTAATGTTGGGGATGCCAAGAGAGTATTTATTGTCTTCGTTAATTTCAGGAATTTTTATATATATACTTCATAAAATTAAGATAAAAGGTCATGAAGCAATGGGTGATGGTGATATTTTGGTAGCAATTTTTATGGGGATATTTCTAGGCTTTCCAAGTATTGTGGTAGCCTTTTATGTTGCCTTTATTGTGGGGGCGATAGTGGGGGTAGTGTTGATATATGGAAAGAAGATTGGCCGACTGACTCCGATTCCCTTTGGTCCATTTTTGATTTTGGGAACTTTACTTTCATATTGGTGGGGAGAAAAAATTATTAAAACTTTGATCAACTTTTTGTAAAAATTTTTATATTTTTAACAAATAAAGTAAGATTAATAAATGAAAACAAAACATGGATTGACATTGACTGAGATTTTAATAGTATTGGCAATTATATCGGCTATGGCGATTGCAGTAGTGGCGGGAATGGATCCGATTGGAGCGATGGCAAAGGGTCGAGATGCTCAAAGAAAAAAAGATTTGAACAGAATAAAGACAGCCTTTGAAGAGTATTTTAGTGATAGAAATTGTTTTCCAAATCAAAATTTAGTTGACCAACTTATTTTGGAAGCTAATTGTAAGGGTAATACATTTTCTCCATGGTTAACTAGCTGGCCTTGTGACCCCAGTGGAAGTCCTTATCCCATTGTTATTGGAGATGATGAGAATTGTCCAAAATGGTTTAAAGTTATGACGAATTTAGAAAACAAAAGAGATACTCAGATTTTTGATCAGGGAGGAATTGGTACAAGTTTGGGGATACCGGTTAACTATGGGGTGTCGAGTGGAAATTTATCAAATACAAGATAAAGCCTTTTTTTGAAGGAAGATATTACGAAGTGACGGAAGGTTCTTATTGTGGTAAATTTAATGTAATGAAGAAAGCTTTTACTTTGGTAGAACTGTTGATTGTAATGGCAATAATGGGTATTTTGACAACGATTACTGTCTCTCAATTTCAGACAGCAAAACGCAAAGCAAATGATGTGGCAAGAAAGGGTGATTTGAATTCGGTGGCCAAAGCTTTACAAATGTATTTTGCAGATTATGGACGAATGCCTGTGGCTAACGCCAGCGGACAGATTGAAATTGGTGGAGTAGCAATTCCTTGGGGTGGTGAATTTAAAGATAGCTCTGGCTATATTTATATGAAACAATTACCAGTTGAAAATAAGGCTGGCGCACCACCATATTGCTATAAGACAGGAGCCAATGGTAAATCTTATGCTCTCTTTGCCAACTTAGAGAATGGGACTGATAGTCAATGTGATCGTGACCAAGACGGTGATGCGGATGTAACTTATGATTGCGGTGGAAACACGGATGCTTATTGTTTTGCTTATGTCAGTCCCAATATTAGTTTAAACGAAGATGGAGATATTCAATAAAAAAATTATAAAAAAAGCTTTTTCCTTGGTTGAGCTTTTGGTGGTAATTAGTATTATTGCCACTTTGACAGCAATATTGTTGCCAAACTTAATGGGAGCCAGAGAAAGGGGTAATGACTCAAAGAAAAAACAGGAAATGACCAATATAAAAAATTCTTTAAGGCTTTTTTATAATGATACTCAAAATTATCCTGATGTGGCAGATATGACTGAATTGGGTACAACTTTGTTACCTTATATGCCAAGCATTAATAGTATTGGATATACCTATGAGTATTCGCAGACAGCCGGAGGAGATGGCTTTTGGTTGAGGACTCAGACTGAAGCAACAAATAATATAGAGAATTTAGAAAGTCAAAGTCGATGCGGGATTGCAACAACCGATCCGGCTTATTATTATGTATGTGCATTTTAAAAAAGAAACGAGAAATAAAAATTTAAAAAAATATGATAAATAAAAGAGCCTTTACCCTTTTTGAACTATTGGTTAGTATTTCGATTATTGGAATTTTGGTAGCAGTGGCTTCAACTGCTTATGGCTCGACTCAGCGAAAAGCGAGAGATTCAAGAAGGATGGAAGATATGAATGTAATTCAAAAGGCGGCGGAGATATATTACAGTTCTCATTCTTATAATTATCCACCAGCAGAAGCTGATTTTGTAAGTAGTGGAGTATTACAACAATGGCCGGTGGATCCAAAGGGTGCTGGAACATCATTTCCTTACGCCTATAATCCAGTTGCTACAGGTTATTGTGCATGTGCTTTAAT
>DATMWB010000012.1:0-7079 GCA_035562735.1 Candidatus Methanoperedens sp. | reverse complement strand
GGCAGATATCGAAACAACCCCGAGCCTCCACGATATGTAGATGATTACCCATCAGTAAATCTATGTGTTAAAAAAGATATATTTCAAAAACTTGGAGGATTCAATTCAAAATATTGGCCAGGTGAAGACACAATTCTTTGTCTAGATTTAATAAATAATCATCAAAAAATTTATTATCATCCTTCTATTCTTGTCTTTCATCATCGCCGGAGTGTTATTCTGCCTCACTTAAAACAAATTAGTCGTTACGCCCTCCATCGTGGTTTATTTGCTCGCAAATTTCCAAAAAATAGCCTTAAAATAGGCTACTTTATGCCATCACTATTTTTAGTATATTTACTCTCGCTACCTTTTCATCAATTTTTCTTACCTCTTTTTTTGTATTTATGTTTACTTTTTCTTACTCTAATAAATTTTATAATTAATAACCATAATCTTTTATTATCTTTCTTGACTACCATAACTATCCCTATCACTCATCTCTATTATGCTTTATTATTCCTTATAGGTTTTTTAAAATTTGACTTAGACTTTAAACCCCATCAAGTTGATAAAAAAACCGGAAAATATGTTGGCGGCTAAAAAAACTACAATATCTATATCTTATCCACCTCTGGAGTCGCCAAAAGGCATTCCCTTTTTGGCTCAGAATCGTCAATTTCAATGGACAAACACAGGTAATGTAATACTGCCTGTTATTCCTGCCTATGGAGCCACAGCCCTAAAAAACCTTGGTTACAAAGTGTATTGGGATGATGCCATTGCTGAAAAAATTTCGTATAACAGATGGTTCAAAAGACTCATCAAAAGAAATCCCAAAATAATTTTTATTGAATCAAAAACTCCCGTAATTAAAAGGCATTGGCAAATAATAAATCAAATTAAAAAGAAGCTTCCCAATAGCATTGTGGCCTTAATGGGCGACCATGTTACTGCCTTACCTATTGAGTCACTTGAAAACTCAAAGGCTGACTATATTATTACTGGTGGCGATTTCGACTTTATGATGCTTAATCTTGTTGACCACCTAGTTAATGGCAGTAAGCTCGAACCTGGTTTTTATTTTCGAAAAAAGTCATTGCCAACTAATTCTACATCATTGCGAGCAAAGCAAAGCAATCTTTTTTCAAATACTGGAGTCTTTGCCCTAAAACACCACAATTTAGATACCTTACCCATTATTGATCGCAAGCTTACCAATTGGGAACTATACGGAAAAAACAATACCAACTTCAAATACAAACCCGGTGCTTACATTATGTCTGGGCGGGATTGTTGGTGGGGAAAATGTACTTTTTGTTCTTGGACTACTACTCACCCTGCAGGCACCTTTAGAACCTTTTCTGTCGCTCACACCATAAAGGAAATTGAATATTTAGTTTCACTTGGGATAAAAGAAATCTTTGATGATTCGGGAACACTTCCTGTTGGGGCCTGGTTAAATGATCTATGTAATCAATTAATAAAAACAGGTTTAAACAAAAAAGTAATCATTGGTTGCAACATGCGTTTTGCTGCTCTTACCCAAGAACAATACAATCTTATGGCCAAAGCAGGCTTTAGATTTGTCCTTTACGGTTTAGAATCAAACAATCAAAAAACTCTTGACAAAATTGACAAAAATACCAAAACTGCCGACGCCCGAAAAACACTTCAATTGGCAAAAAACGCTGGTCTTGAGCCACATATTACCATTATGATTGGTTACCCTTGGGAAAGCAGAAAAGATGCACAAAATACCCTAAATTCCGCAAAAAAGCTTTTTAAAGACAATTTAGCTGATAGTATGCAGGCCACAATAGTCATTCCTTATCCAGGGACTCGTCTTTTTGCCGATTGTCAAAAAAATAAATTACTTTTAAGTGAAAATTGGGATGACTATGATATGCGGCAACCAATTATGAAATCGCCCATAAATCCTGAAGAACAACAGAGGCTTGTTCGCGAATTATTTTATGGAGTTTTAACCCCAAAATTTATTATTAGAAAAATTCTATCAATTAGAACTTTTGCAGATATCAAACATCTTTCAATTTACGCCTTAAAATATTTTCAAAAACTAAAAGACTTTTCCTAAAAAATATGTCATCAACTATCCCAAAGAAAAAAGTCCTGCTTTATTTTCCCTCACCACTACCTTACGAAAGAAATTGGTCCGGAGTCCCACTAGCCCTTTTGGCAATTTCTCGGATTTTAGACAAAGAAAAATATAAAGTACACATCTATGCTCGTCATCTCCAAGAAAAATACATTGAAGAACTCTTAAATAATGGTGAGGATGCCATTTGTCTTGGAATTAGTGCTATGACAGGATTCCAAATTCAAGACGGCTTAAAAATTTCTAGGCTTTTCAAGAAAAAATATCCACATGTACCCATAATTTGGGGTGGATGGCACCCTTCAATATTACCCGTAGAAACCGTAAAAAATCCTTATGTCGATATGGTGATCAGAGGTCCTGGTGATTTTACATTTCCAGAGCTTGTAAAGTCCCTCCATCAAAAATCAAATTTAAAAAATATCCTTGGTCTTACCTACAAGATTAAAAAAAGAATAATCAGTAACCCTGACAGTCCACCAGTGGATCTTGCTCTTTTACCTCCACTACCTTATCACCTCATAGATGTAGAAAAATGCATTCAAAATACTGAGTATGGTCAGCGAACCCTACCCTATATTTCAAGCTACGGTTGTCCTCATCGTTGTGCTTTTTGTGTTGAAGAAATAGTTAACAAACGCCGTTGGCGTCCTGTTCCTGCAAAAATTGTTTTAAAAGAATGGCAAAATTTAATTAAAAAATACAAAATTGATTCTGTAGCTGTCTATGACAGCAACTATTTTGTTGATGAAAAAAGAGTTACTGATATCTGCCAGGGCATGATAGACAAAAAAATAAAACTAAAGTGGGGCAATGCCAATGGACGTGCAGGACAATTGTCACGATATCAAGAAAAATCGTGGAAACTGATGGAAAAAACAGGCTGTGCCATGATATTAACTGGAGCCGAGTCAGGATCCCAGTCTGCTCTAAACTTTATCTCCAAAGACATGAATGTCGAAGAACTAATCACCTTTACAAAACGCTGTCACCAACATCACATAAAAATTCTATATTCGTTTTTAGTTGGTCTACCTTGGTCAAAAGATCCAAAAGAAAATGATAAGTTTGTCGCTAGTGAATATAAGGCGACTCTTAGTTTGATTGATAAATTGCTAAAAATATCCAATCGAAACCGTTATACCTATTATATATTTCTACCTTATCCTGGAGCCTCACTTTTTAAAAGAGCAGTTTCTCTTGGATTAAAATATCCCAAAAGCCTCAATGCTTGGAGCAACTATCTCCTCTCACCTGAAAATGCCTTCGAAGAAACCCTAAAACAAAAATGGATAAGTCATCACGATGCTCGCTTAACCGCCATGCTTACGCAATATATTTTTGGAATTCTTGATAGAGATACCTATGTTATGCTTTATCCGAGAATGAAAAATGCATTTACAAAATTTGCCTTTAAATTTGGTTACTTTTCAGCACTATTACTGGTAAAAATAAGATGGAAATTAAAATTTTTTGAAATACCCATCGACTACTGGTTATTTACTTTAGTTCATCACTATGGCGGTTTCGTCTAAGGTCGATATAATTATTCCCACTCTCAATGCTTCAAAAGTCTTGGTAACTTGCTTAAAGTCTATTGCAAAACAAAATTATCCTAAAAACAAAATTAATATTTTAATAATCGATGGTGGGTCCAACGATTCAACATTATCAATTGCTCAAAAATACAACTGTATAGTATTTCATAACCCTCTTAAAACTGCCGAATCAGCCAAAGCCCTTGGTCTCAAAAAAGCTAAAAGTGATTATATTGCCCTTATTGACTCGGACAATATCCTTCCAAACAAAAATTGGTTATCGAAAATGATTTTACCCTTTAAAGATAAAGATATAATTGGCAGTGAACCAATTTCTTTTTCTTATCGTCAATCTGCAGGCTACATAGAGCGCTATTCATCACTTCTTGGTGCCAATGACCCATACGCCTTTTTCAATGGCAATTATGACCGCTTTAGTACCCTAAGTGCTAAGTGGACAGGATTAAAACTTACTACTAATAACTTTCAAGATTACCTGAAGGTTCATATTGATAATAATCAAAACATACCCACAATAGGGGCAAATGGAACCATTTTTAGACGAAATTTTTTATTATCCTTTTTTAAAGGAAACTATCTTTTTGATATAGACGTCCTTGCTCTAGCTCCAAAACCACTATATTTTGCCAAGGTAAAAACTAGTATTATTCACACTTATTGTGAATCTTCCCTAAGTAAGTTTATTAAAAAACAAAATCGACGACTCACTGATTATTATTTTTACAAGGAATTCCGCCAATATAAGTGGGAAACAAAAAGTAGTATTTTACCTTTTACTTTATATAGTCTCCTTATCTTACCTTCTCTTTTTGACGCCATTAGAGGCTACATCAAAAAACCAGATATAGCTTGGTTTTTCCATCCCATAGCCTGTTTTCTTACCTGGTGGACATACTTTATTGTCACTGTAAAATACAAATTAAATCTATTAAAACCATTAAACAGAATCAATTGGCAACAATAAAAGGCATTCTCATACTTTCTCCCTTTTTTTCTCCCAATATAGGTGGTGTTGAATCACATCTTGATGATCTTGTTTATGAATTAAATAGACACAAAATAAAGAGCTTTGTATTAACCTATTCCCCTCTGACCACCAATACTCCCTATCTTTCAAAAGAAAGAAGGGGACTCTGTAATATAATTCGTTTCCCTTGGTTTGGATTTCAATTGTTTCCCCGACTAGAAAAATACCCCCTTTTTGAATTTATATATCTTACTCCATATTTATTTTTACGCTCGTTTATTTGGCTTATATCCAACCAAGAAAAAATAAGTATTATTCACAGTCAAGGTTTAAATGCAGCATTCATGGGTAATATATTGGCATATATTTTTAACAAAAAGCATCTTTGTAGTACTCATGCAGTCTATGAAAATGTCAGTGGCATTTCAGAAAAAATAACCAAACACATCCTCTCCCATTGTCACAAAATTTTATGCCTCTCAAAAGCATCAATTGAACAACTAAAAAAATGGGGTGTAAATGAACAAAAAATATCTTTATATCGCTATTGGATAAATCTCAAAAATTTTATTCCTTCAAAAAAGTCAGATATTTTTAAAATATTATTTGTCGGTAGACTTATTGCCAAAAAGGGGATTCGGGTAATTCTAAAAACTGCTTCACTTCTACCAGACCGGCAATTTATCATTGTCGGCAACGGTCCACTAGAAGACGAAGTAAAAATCTTTTCAACTAAACATAAAAACATCGAGTTTTTAGGTGGAATAGAATACAGTCAGCTCCCAAACATATACCAAAAGGCCTCCTTGTTTTGTATCGCCTCTCAATACCCTGAGGGTTTTGGACGTGTTTTAATGGAGGCCGTTGCTTCAGGACTACCAGTCATTGGTTCCAATATGGGTGCTATTCCAGAAGCCCTAGACAAAAGTGTTTCTATTCTATTCAAGCCAAGAACAAAAAACTTTGTTACCCATATCAAATCCCTGACTCAAAATAAAAATATATATAACAACCTACAAAAAAATTGTCGCCCTTATGCCCAAAAGAAGTTTTCTAACAAAAACTTTAACACCTTTCTTACTACTTACCAGAAGCTTCAAGATAAAGACCAATCTTAGCATGTTGTTCTATATCTAGAGTTTTCAAGTCAGGCAAATTTCCCTTTCTAAAAGAACACAATTTTACCTCACCAAAACCTGCTAAATTCATTAGTTCTTTTGCTGACCTAACATCGTACATCCATTGATGACCTCTAATAAAAATACGTTTTAATTTACCTACAAATCCAACATATAGATCCTTATCAAAACCAAAATACTCTCTATTAAAGCTTTCAGAACTCTTATAATATTTAATCATTTTTGACAGGTCTGGCAAAACTATTCTGATAACTCCTTTTTTCTTTAACACCCTTCTAGCTTCTTTAAGAATATTTATTGCTTCATCTTTTTCAAAGTGTTCCAAAACATGTGAACAATAAATATAATCTACACTTTTATCTTCGTTTGGAAATTCATGTCGTAAATCAACCAACTCAATTTTCGGCCATTTCCAATCATAAGCTTTATCAAGTATAGAAAGTCTTACAAGAAGGGAAGTTAACTTAAACTTTCCCATAAAAGGCAGAAGTCCCCAATCATAATTTATCCAGCCCGATGCAGATGCTGGGCCACTTCCTAAGTTTATTTTAATCATAAATAAGCTAAAATATCTAAAGTGAAATCAAAACTTTTAATAATAGCTAATAATAACATTGGTACTGGTCAAAGTGGCGGGGACACCATTTTTCTAGAATTTATAAAACACTGGCAAAACAATTTACAAATAACTGTATTTGGAAGTGAGGAAACTCATGACCTCTTAAAAAGATATCATTTAACTCCAGCTTTTATAAAAACAGATAAAAGCAATCCTCACAATTCTCCCACAATTTTTAATTTAGTTAGACATTCTCTTCGAAGAATATTTTTAGGTAAAATAGCCTTTTTAAAAAACCTAAAAACATTTTCCAGCTCAGATTATTGTTATACGGTTTCTGATTTTTACCCTGATTTTATTTTTGGTCTATTTTATAAAATGGTCAATCCAAAAGGTGTCTGGCTTTGTGGACAATACCTCTTTGCCCCACGACCAGGAACAAAATTTTCCCCCTACGAGCACCAACTTCTAAAAGGCACTATCTATTATCTTCTTCAATTAATTTCTCGCTATTTAGCTCAACTCTTTGCCGACCAAATTCTTATTACCTCAGAACCTGATAGAGCTCGATTTCCCAATAAAAAAATAGTTGTCGTCCAAGGTGGAGTTGATATAACAGAGTCAGAAAAATACCTTAAATCCAAAAGTATCAAAGATGTCTCGAAACGACACTTTGATGCTGTTTTTCAAGGTCGACTTCATTCACAAAAAGGAGTTTTAGAACTGGTTGATATCTGGAAGTATGTAGTTGCAAAAA
>DATMWB010000011.1:0-8586 GCA_035562735.1 Candidatus Methanoperedens sp. | reverse complement strand
ATTATCGGTTTGGAGACGAAGGGAAAGATATTCTTTGGAAAGAGATATGGTTTGGGAATAAACTTGTTGTTCTAAATCTACTGGGCTATTTTTGTCAAAAAACTTATACAGGCCAAGAGCAATAACTACTAAAACAATTCCGATAATTATTTTTTTAGTCATAGGGGATTATACCAAGTGGGTTGCGTAGAACTTTGACCCTTTGGCGGAGCATAGGGGTCTGGAACCTTTCTGTCCTTATAACACTGTCCCCAACCTCAGTCTTATTTTACCAGCCTTTTGTAGCTAAATAAGACAAATGAGACAGTATAAAAATGAAAAATGGTAAACTTGATTCCATTTAGTTTATAAGCTAAACTATTTATAGCATTAATAATAATTTACATTATTGCTATGAATAATTACCACACAAAATTACTGTCTGAATTTCTAAGTAAAGCAATTAAGGTTCGTCGATTGATCGAACAAACAAGTTCGTTTGAAGATAAGGCAATTACGCTACTTCAAGTTCAAGCACTTTCATACATTCACGAACATCCCAAAACTCCAGTAGGCCCATTGGCCAATGAGCTATCGATGTCATTATCCGCAGTGGCTCAACTTACCAATCGTTTAGCCGATGGATATTATATTCAGAGAGAGAATAATCCGACTGACCGCAGAATTATATGTCTTTCTATTACCTCTGAAGGTTCGAAACAAATAGAAGTATTTAAAAAACAATTAGATAAAAAACATTTTAAGGTTTTATCAGCGATTTCGGAAAGTGATCTTAAGGAATTAATCCGTATCTTTACTACTATTTTAGAAGCTGAAAAATTAGAAACAACATGAAGATTCCTAAGGTATATCCAGTAGTGGGTCTAATAATAGTCTTGGCTATCGGATTTAAAACTGTTGTTTTGCGTAAGCCGGATACTCGCCTTTTATACACCGTCCAAAAAGAAACATTTCTTGAAACTATTCAGGTAAGTGGGGTATTCCATAAGACAGCATCGGAAACGGAAAAAGCATCCGCATATGTGGTGTACCAAAATGCAATTAGCTCACTTGTAACTGCCAAACAAAATAAAGAGGTGGCCGATACTGTGATGTGGTCAAAAAGACAAGTGGTTTTAGATTCCGAAAATGGAGTCAATTATAAAGATGTCAACACAACAAACCCCACAACTAAAGAGGATTACACCGAACTAGAAAAACTAAGCATTGATTCAAAATTAGTACAGGCAAATAAGGATTTCCGCTCTGCTGAGACTAGATATAAAGAAGCAAATATTTCTATTACTGCTGCTCAAGCACAAGTAAACTTGGCAAAGATTGCCTATGAGGATACATTAGAAAATGAGCCATTATTGACTGTATATATTAATGAAATTTATGTTCCAAAAGTTTCACTTGGGCAAAGGGTGAACGTCACTTTTGATGCAATGAAAGATTTAGTTTTTTCTGGAAAAGTTACATATATTGATTCTGTGGGTACTGTAAATGGTGGAGTTGTTACATTTGAAACGAAAATTGAGGTTACCAATCTGCCAACCAATATCAAGCCCAATATGACAGCGATTGCCACAATTGAGTTAATTCGTAAAGAAAACACCCTGGCTGTCCCAATTAGCGCAATTGTTTATCGAGGTGAAAAAACATTTGTCCAAATAGCAGATAGTGATGATGGAGATTTGACTGCCGTAGAGGTGGGAGAAAAGGGATTCGCCAAGGCGGAAATATTATCTGGTTTGGAAAGCGGAACAACAGTGTTGGTAAGACCAAACAGTAAAAGTTTATGAATATTCGTGCCAGTTTTAACAAACTAAAAAAAGATATCACTGTGGGCAAATTCTTAGCTGTCCGTGAACTTAAACGTAATAATCCGTGGTCAACAGCGTTGATTATTTTCGTGATGTCTTTGACCTTTTTTAATATGGTTCTAATGGGAGGCATTTTAATTGGATTGGCTGATGGGATGATGAGCTCGTTTAAAACTTATTATTCGTCAGATATTTTAGTCAAACCAGCCAGTCAAAATGTTTCAATATCTCAATCAAGTATGTTGGATTCACTTATAAAAAGTTTACCTTCATACAAGGCACTATCAAAGCGATACACTGTGGCGGCAATCTTAGAGAACGAAAATAAGGTAAAAATCAAAGATACTGAAATTGGCCAACGGGTGAGCGGTACTTTGGTGGGAATTAATCCGAACGAAGAAGATGCGGTTACTGGACTGTCCACTCAAATAATTGTCGGGGAGTTTTTAAGCGACTATGACACAGAAGCTATTTTAATAGGAAAAGGTTTATTGGTCGAATACTCTAAAGGTTCTTCAACAGAATCACGTCTGGAAGGAGTAGTGGTTGGATCCAGATTAAAACTAATAATTGGCAAAAATAATATCGAAGTTTCAGTAAAGGGAATAATCGATACTGGAAATACCACTGTGGATAATCGCATATTTATTCTTGAGAGCACAATGAGGGCATTGATAAATAATCAAAGTCTTAATGTAAACGAAATAGCAATATTACTAAATCAGGGCTCCAATAATTTAGAAGCTAAGGGTTATATAGTAGACAATTTCCCATACAAGGCTGACATTGTTGTAGAAACAGCTAATGAGACATTGCCAAAGGCTATTTCAGATATGAAAAAGACGTTTTCAATGCTTGGTAATATTGTCGGGGTAATTTCGTTAATTGTTGGAGCGATTACGATTTTTATCGTAATTTTTGTCAATGCTATTACTAGAAGAAAATATATCGGTATTATGAAGGGAATTGGAATATCAGCTCGTGCCATTGAAATTTCATATGTTATTCAATCATTGTTCTACGCACTCTCTGGAATATTATTTTCCAGTTTTATTATTATTTGGTTTCTGGCTCCATGGTTTGATCTTCACCCACTAAAATTTCCGGTGACTGAGGGAAAATTATCAATAACAGCAGACGGTCTTATACTTCGTGGCCTTATTTTAACCGTTACTGCTTTCATCTCTGGTTATATCCCAGCGAGGATAGTAACCAAACAAAATACATTAGATGCAATTTTAGGCAGATAAACTATGATTAAAATAAATAACTTAACTAAAATATTTACAATTGGTGATCACACACTTACTGCGTTAAATAAAATCAGCTTTTCAGTTCCCTCAGGACAATTTTTGGCAATCACAGGTATGTCCGGATCAGGTAAAAGCACACTTTTATACCAACTGAGTTTATTAGATAGACCCAATCAGGGAACTATCTGGATTGAAAACGTTGACACATCTGTATTAACAAGTGAAGAGAGAATTTCATTTAGATTAAGAAATTTAGGTTACATTTTTCAAGACTACGCCATACTACCCATGTTGACAGCAAAGGAAAATGTCATGATGCCACTTCTCATGCAAGGTATTGACGAAAACATCGCTCAAAAAAAAGCTGAAGAGGCGTTATTAAAAGTGGGCCTTCAAGATAGGTTAGACAACTTACCTAGTCAACTTTCCGGTGGCCAACAACAGAGAGTTAGTATTGCCCGAGCAATTGTCCATAATCCAAAAATTCTTTTTGCCGATGAGCCAACCGCCAATCTAGATACAGAATCATCAGAAATAATATTAAACATTTTCTTAAATTTACATAAACAGGGTCAAACTATTATTATGGTCACCCACGAACCAGAGTATGCCAAATTAGCCGAGAGAAACATTGAACTTAGGGATGGGCTGATAATAAGCGAGACCTTCAAAAAGTGAAGACAAACACCGCCAAAATTAAACACATGTTGTATACCACAAGTGAATGGCACAGGATATTTTAGCGAAAGATGGCGGAAGGGGGGGGAGTCGAACCCCCATGCCCTTTCGGACGCGGGTTTAGCAAACCCGGGCCTTACCATTCGGCGCACCCTTCCAATATAAAGTTTACAAAAACTTTATCCTGCTATTTTACCATCAAAGAGATGTTTTATCGTGCTCAGTTACCTCTCTTTTATTAGCACTGATATATCAAAAACAGCTCAAATGCTTTATCATTATTTATATGGATACGAACACCTTACCTGAAAACGATTTACATGAGGAAAAAGTTTTGTACGAATGGGAAGCAGCTGAAAGAGCCTACCAAAAAAAAGACAAGGATTTTTGGGTCACCGCAGTCGCAATTTTAATTTTAGTCTCAGTTATTTTGATTTTTATAAAAGAATTTTTTTTAATAATGTCCTTAATTTCGGTGTTATTTCTCTTTTATGCACTTTCATCTGTTCCACCTGGAACAATCAAAAATAAACTAACAAATCGTGGTTTATATTTTGGTGAACTAAAATATGAATGGAAAGATTTAAAAAAATTTTGGTTTAAAAAAAGTATGAGTAGCGATACTATCAATTTTGCCACCGACCTCCGTTTTCCCCGTCTTATTACCCTTGTGGTCAACCCAAAAGATATCAATCATCTAAAAGAAATCGTCGTCAAAAAAATTCCCATGCTCGAGACCTCACCCACCTTTGTCGACAGATTAACCAAGTGGTTTGCAGATAGATTGCCTCTAGAAGACAGAGAAGGGACAAAAAAGGGTAATTAAGGTATAATTCAACAGCTCGCGCCTATAGTTTAACGGATAGAATAGCGGTTTGCGGAACCGTTGATCTGAGTTCGATTCTCAGTGGGCGCACTAAATGGAAACAATAGATGCTAATTTTACAGAGCAAAAAAAGCATAATGTTGGAAGCTTCCTCCGAGATATCAAATTAGCCTCCCTGGAATGTGGTGCAAGAGTTGACACTTGGGCAGAAATTGAGGGATACCCCTTATACTGTATTCGCATAAGAGGAGAGGGTGAAATTAGAAAAAAAATAATGTTAACGGCAGATTTTCATGCAGGTACCGAAGCTGCAGGTCAAATGGCTATACTTGAATTTCTGAAGGAAAATCCACTAAGTTATCTTAAGGGTGTAGAGCTAACCATATTGCCCTTGGTAAATCCAACTGGTTTTGAATTAGGTACCAGAGAAAATAACCTTGGGGAAGAAGTCAATCGCGGATACGGAGTAGGGGAAAATCAGAATCCCTTGTCACGCGAGGGGATTATTTTAAAAAGTCATCAGAAGGAGATATTTGAGTCTGCACGAGATGGTGAACTCTCTCTCCACGGAGATGAAAATACTTCAAAAGGCGGTTTTGTCTATTGTCATAAAAATGCTGAAGAGTTATCCTTAAAACTTTTAAAAATTTTATCGACACGTTTTGGGGTAGTAGATTCTGAATTCTTGATAGAGAACCAAAAAGTTGAAGACCCAAATAACATCATTGCCCAAGGACTCGTAGTTGGCGAAGATGATGGTGATTTTGGTGATTGGTTACACCAACTAGGAATACCAATAGTAATCGTAACCGAAACACCAGATAAAGATAGATCCTTAGATGAAAGGATTGCCGCAAATTTGGATATAATTAGGGAGTTTTGTAGATATTAAGATATAATTGAAACGTTTACTCTGGAGGATTCGCCTAATGGTATGGCACCCCGTTCGAAACGGGACGTCCGCAAGGACTTGGGGGTCCGACTCCCTCATCCTCCGCAATCTCTTCTCAACTATTTTTTACACTGATCACCATAAACCGGTGAACAGCCAAGATCTTCACCACTCCTTAAGCTTGAAGTTCTTTCAATATGTTGTCTTAGGATTGTTTCTAATTCAAACCCCTTTTGTGGATTACTCAGTATCAAATTATTTTTTTCCAAGGGATCTGTATTTAGGTCATACAATTCCTTTTTTCCGTTTTCAAGACTGAGGATAAATTTCCATCCATCAACTGTTCGAATACTTCTTTTGAAAGTATAAAGTCGGTAGTCAGTTTCACTAAAAACATCATGAGACACCTCCTTACCCGACAAGGCTGGAACTAGGTTAATCCCCTTTGTTTGCTGGGGAACGGGATTCTCAATCTTCAATAAATCTAGAATTGTTGGCATCAAATCCATGGTGCTTACCAGTTGATCAATACTTTGCCCCTTTCTCTGATTTGGTTGGTGTATAGCCATCAGGGTATCAATTAATTCTCCATACAAAGTCGCCCCATGGTCAATGCTATTGTGCTCAAAAAATTCTGTTCCATGGTCGCTCATGACGATAATAATAGTATTTTTATCCAAATTCATTTCCCCAATTTGGTCCATAAATTTTTTAAATTCCAAGTCATTTCTATTTATCTTCTCATCATAAATTGCTCTCCAAAAAGCAATATCTTCGTCTTTAATCTCTAAGTTTCCACCATTCGCCAATGCTTCTTCCCGCAATTTTCCCTGTTCAACTTTGCTTCCAGTAAATTTACCGCTATATGGTTTTGCGACATAACGATAGTCAAATCCTTCCTTTGGTTCATGTTGACCATGAACATCATATCCATGAAGAAATAAGAAAAATGGCTTATCTTTATTTTCTTTTAACCATTCAATCGCCTTAGGAGCACTTCCCTCCAAACCTCCAAAAGTTTCAGTTTCAAAATAGGTATCAAAACCTTGGCCAAATCCAAATTGTGGACCAACTCCCGCATCACCTGTAAAACCACCAGTCACATATCCATTATTTTTTAAAATTTCAGCTAGTGTTATCGCATTTGGAGATAGCTTTTTTAAGTTGGCAATAACCCCCTTTTGGGTTTTAAGATCAAAATCACTAAACTTATTAATCACCTTATGTTCGGAAGGATACATCGAAGTAAAAATTGACATGTGAGTTGGCACTGTCCAAGATGATGGGCTGACTGTTTTGGTAAACAGGGAAGAAGTCATTAAAAAGTTATCTAGATTAGGAGTTGTCCCTATATTGTATCCATAGCTTTTCAAATGTTTTGACTGAAGTCCGTCAAAAGAAATCAAAATAAGGTTATATTTTTTTTCTGCATTAAAATTCTTACCAAGCAAATTATTTCCCAAAATAGCTATAAAAATTACAAAAATTACTCCGATAATTATTTTGATTTTCATGACCAATCATATATCATTCATTTATGATTAGTCCAGCAATAAATGGTAAAAAAATCACCAATTTTTTGCTGATTGGCATCTCAATCGTCTTTACCTTTATTGGGATTTTGGGTATAAAAAAGTTTTATTTTGCCAAAAACACAAACAATCTCATTCTCCCCGAACAAGTATGTAAAAACTGCAACATCCTCTTAATTGATGTTGATATTCTTCGTGCCGATGCCCTACCTTGTTATGGTTATTTCAGAAATACAGCTCCCAATATCTGCAACTTTGCTAGTAAATCAGTTTTATTCAAAGATAATTATTCCTCCTCAATTTGGACATTGCCAAGCATGTTTACCACCATCACCGGACTCAACCCACCTTTTCATCGGGTTCGTACGGGGATGGACAAGTTATATTCAAATCTACCCACTCTTGCCGAAAGTCTAAAAAAACAAGGTTACAAAACAATTTTTTTAAATCAAGATGGTAGCCGAGAGGTCCTAATCAATTCATATAATGGTGGTCTACGTGGTTACGATCTTGTCACCAATGACCCGATTGAAGATGTTTTAGCAAATTTATCAAAAAGTCCTCAACCTTGGTTTATCCATTATTATCGTGGTGATTTACACTTACCTTATCTCATAAAAGAGGGAAGCACCCCCATAGAAAATCTAACCCCACCCAAAGATTTTCCTATAACCAAGTTTGAATTTCATCAGCTACTAAGTAAATATTTAAAAAGTCATCGTCTTGACGTTTTTACAAAGAAAGCCCTAAATGATTATTCTCAATATTTCAACAACATCGACCTTGGTAGTACCAATTTAGCTACTTTATTTTATGAATTTGCTCTTGACCCTCAAAAAAGGGGAGATTATCTTTCTGATATTTGGGCACCTGTTGAAAATTCATATCTTAGTCCTATCAATCCCCAAAAAAAGTCAGACCTTGCCTTCATAAGGATGATGTACGACTCAGTAATCAGGGAATTTGACCAAAATATTGCCCCTCTTTTAACTCAAATAACATCGGGAACATACGCCAAAAACACCATTACTATTATGATGTCAGATCATGGTGAAACTTTTGGTGAACACGGGACTTTTTCCCACGACAACAATCATTTTAGTGAGTTATTTTATACCCCTCTAATTATTTATTCCCCAAAACTTACCCCCACCGAGGTAAATCACACTAGTGGAAATATCGATATTTATCCGACCCTTCTTAGTCTCATTGGCACCACCGCACCACTAGAAATACAGGGAAAATCCCTGACTCCCTATCTGAGTAAAACCGATTTTGACCCTAGTGTTTTTGCCTATGGTGAAGATTTTGGGGCTGGCACAGTTCTTCAAAATAATCGTTGGCTATATTTTTTACCCCCAAATCCAAAAGGTATCGACTCATCTGAGTTGTACAACAAAATTTTTGATCCTTTGGAGAAAAACAATGTCTATCTAAAATATCCAATTATGACTCAGCTTTTGTTCAACAAGGCTACTCTTTTTCAATCCTACGACACCACTCTAAAAAATACCGGAGAAACTATTCCTAGCTATGGTGGTACCAAGCTCACTCCAGAAAAGATTATTCGGCTAAAAAAAGAAGGCTATTTTTAACCAAA
>DATMWB010000010.1:0-37611 GCA_035562735.1 Candidatus Methanoperedens sp. | reverse complement strand
TGGGATCGATAACTTCTCCTCGTGTTTCGGTTGCTTGAGTAGGGGCACTAGGTGCAGCTACTGGCTCGAGCCTAAAAAGCATTCTGGATAAATTTGATTCATATCTTCTTAAAAGTGATTGGAACATTTCAAAACCCTCTTTTCGATATTCGATCAAGGGGTCTTTTTGGGCGTAACCTCGTAGACGTACACCATCGCGTAAATCGTCTAGGGCAGTCAAGTGACCAACCCATAGTGGATCAAGAGTTTGGATAACTGCATAGGCAAGGATATTGTTAGCCAAATCGTTTCCAAAGTAATCGACTCTTTGTTGCCATTGATTTTCTAGAAGAGAGAGTAAAAATTCATTTGGGTTGTCCGCTTTTTTAATATCTTTTACTAGCTGGATTCTGGCTGATGAAGCAAGAGGTAGTATTTCTGAGAATTCTAAGGCTAATTTTTCAGCGTCTATTTCACCAGTTTCAAAAGTTGAATTATCACTAACAAGATGATTTATTTCGGAAGTCAGATACTTAAAAACATTATCATGATTCTTTTGAGGATTATTTTTGGCATCCGATAAAGTTTCATCTCGAAGCTTGTAAATAATTTGTCTTTGCTTGTTAATGACATCGTCATATTCAACTAGGGATTTTCGGATGTCAAAATTATATCCTTCAACTTTTACTTGAATTTGTTCCAAAACTCGAGAAACCAAAGGGTGAGTTAATGGTGTGTCATCGGGCATGTTGAACTTGGTCATTAGTCCAGAAATTTTTTCTCCACCAAAGATGCGCATCAAGTCATCATCAAGGGCGACATAGAATTGAGAAAAGCCTGGATCACCCTGACGGCCACTTCGACCCCTTAGCTGGTTATCAATGCGTCGAGATTCATGGCGTTCAGTACCAATGACATATAGACCGCCCAACTCAATTACTTCATTGTGTTGTTTTTTCCATATATCTTCACTAAATTTGTCACGTGGTCCTCCCAAAATAATATCGACTCCCCTTCCGGCCATGTTTGTAGCAACGGTAACCGCACCCTTCATACCAGCTTTGGCAATTATTTCTGCTTCAGACTGGTGATTTTTGGCATTTAACATTTGAAAAGGTATTTTTTTATTTTTGAGCATCGATGAAATAATTTCATTTTTGGCGATGCTAGTAGTACCAATAAGAACAGGTTGACCAATTTTGTGAAGTTCTTCCACTTTTGAGGCAATTGCGGCATATTTACTTCTCTGTGTCTTGAAAATTAAATCGTTATCATCAGTTCTTTGAGTATCACGATGAGTGGGAATGGTAATTACATTGAGATTATAAATTTTTTTAAATTCTTCAGCCTCAGTAGCAGCGGTACCAGTCATACCTGATAGCTTCTCGTAAAGACGGAAATAATTTTGGAAAGTAATTGTGGCCCAGGTTTGGGATTCTTGTTGGACCTTGACATTTTCTTTGGCTTCAACTGCTTGGTGAAGACCATCAGACCACCTTCGACCTTGCATGAGACGTCCAGTAAACTCATCGACAATAATTATTTCATTGTCTTTAACAACATAATCTTTGTCTTTGTGAAAAAGTGCTTCAGCCTTGATAGCATTTTCAATATAATGGATGGTCTCAAAAGATTCTTCGTATAAATTTCCAACGCCTAGAATTTTTTCAACTTTTCGAATACCGAATTCTGATAGGGTGGCACTTTTTGATTTTTCATCAATGACATAATCAGTTGGTTGTAAACTGTTGGCTATTTGGGCAAATTTATAATATTTCTCAACGGGTTGATTGTTGGGTGAAGAAATTATTAAAGGAGTTCTAGCTTCATCAATTAGTACAAAATCAACTTCATCAACAATAGCAAAATAATGATTGTCCCTTTGCACCTTTTGATTAAAATCACCCACCATATGGTCACGCAAATAGTCAAAACCAAATTCGTTGTTAGTTCCATAAGTTACATCAGATTGATAGGCTTCTCTACGAGATACAGGTCTAAGATGGGCCAGACGGTCATCAATTTTTTCATTTGGATTTGTGAAGCTGGGGTCAAGAATAAAAGACTCCTCATGAACAATGGCAGACGTAGAAATACCCAGCATATTTAGGGCTTTGGGATACCAGCCGGCACCAACGCGAGTTAAATAATCGTTTGGTGTTATTACGTGGACGCCTTGCCCAGTTAAAGCATTAAGATATGCTGGAAATAAAACAGAATGTGTCTTACCTTCTCCGGTGCGTTGTTCGGCTACTGAACCCTGATGTAGAGCAATAGCGGCCATAAGCTGAACATCATAGGCCCGTTCACCAATAGTTCTAAATATCGCTTCACGAACAACGGCATACGCTTCGGGTAAAAGTTCATCAAGACTGGTTCCAGAGTTTATTTTTTCCTTAAATTCGGCTGTTTTATCAGAAAGCTTCTTATCAGAAAGCTTTTTTATGTCATTCTCTAGGGCATTTATTTTGGTGACAATAGGTTTAAAACCGTTTATATGACGCTTATTTTCATCAATTAGATTTTCTAAAAATTTGAACATCGTTATATTCTACTATAAATAAGCAAACCCCCCGGCAGGGAATCAAATAATTTGATTTTACCGGGGTGGGTGGCTCCTCTACAATTTTGGGGAGATTACTTTGAACCCAGTGAAGGGCCAAAGAATCTCAGGGATATTTATACTGCCGTCTTTTGTTTGAAAGTTCTCTAGAATAGCGAGGAGAACTCTATCAGTGACGACAGTGGCATTAAGGATGTGGACGAATTGATTTTGGCCATCGATTTTTACTTTTGTATTTAATCGACGGGCCTGATAGTCGGTACAGTTGCTACATGATTGGGTTTCGCGAAAAGTATCTTGGCTGGGGAACCAAGTATTGGTGTCATACATCCGACGATTTGGTTGAGGTAAATCACCGGTGCAACTACGAACAACTTGATAATGGAGTCCTAGTTCTTGCATAATTTCTTCTTCAATAGAAAGCATCTCTAAACACATATCATCAGATATTTTTAAATCTGGAAGAGTAAAGATGTTCATTTCAACTTTATTAAAATAATGAACTCGCAGCATTCCCTTCATATCTTTACCATAAGTACCAGCTTCGCGACGAAAACATGGTGAATAATTGACGTATTTAAGGGGTAATTCTTTTGAATTTAAAACTTCGTTTGAATGATATGGGACAACTGAATGCTCTGAAGAACTAATAAAAATCAAGTCATCTTCGGGAACAGAATAGTAAGCTCCAAATAAATTTTTATTACTAGCATATCCACATTGCCATTCTGTTTTTGATTTAATCATAGTTGGAGGAACCATGCCAATAAAACCTTTGGATACTAGTTTTTGAAAAGCATAAAACATCAAAGACATTTCTAATACTGCCCCTTGACCTTTAAAATAACCAAATCGAGAGCCGGAAATTTCGGCGGCTTTTTTGACATCAAGAATATCTAATTTTTCCCCAAGGTCGATATGATCTAGTGGTTTGAAATCAAATTTCGGTTTTTCGCCAACGGTTTTCATAACAACGTTTTCTGAATCATCCTTACCTACAGGGACATCATCGGCTGGAATATTGGGTATTTCTTCGAGAACTAGATTTAAGGATGCCTCTGCATTATTTAATTTTTCTTCAAGGGTTTTTAATTTTTCTTTTATATCTTTTCCGGCAGCTATTTGAGCATCAGTGGGCTTACCTTGTATCGACTTTGAAACTTGATTTTGTTGGGCACGTAAAATTTCAACTTCACCAAGAACTTGGCGATAGTCTTTATCAAGAGAAATTACTTTTTCTAAAATAGAAATATCTTTTTGGCGGTTTTCTAGAGCCTTTTTTATTACTTCTGGCTGCTCCCTTAGGAGATTGATATCAATCATAAGATTGGGGATATTTTAACACATTTATATTCACTTTTCTCCGCAAGTTTATCCGTAACAAAATATATCTTATTATTACTTACACATTCAATGTGTCACAAGCTTTAAATTTTTTTACCTTAAGACAGGCAAAAACGACTTTAATGATTTTTAAGTTATTCTTAATAATACTAGTCTTATAAGTTTATTTCTAGGGCTATTTTCCGCATGGAATCTAAACAAATCTCAATAAATTTTTCGAGTGGAATGTTTAATTTATCTGAATCCTGGCAAAGAATTACTTCATCTCGTCGAGTACCGGCAGCAAACTTTGGTTCTTTTAAAAATCTTTTTAAAACTGATGATACTTTTACGTCAGCCAATTTTCTTGAAGGATAAACAAAGGCAACGGCAGTTATTAAACCTGTCAATGAATCGGCACATCGAAGAGCCCAACCAGCCTTGTTGGCAGGTAAACCAAGTCTAGCATCATGGTCTTTTATAATCCGATCAATTAATGGAGATATTTCTAAAGAATATTTTTTTAATACCTCGATTGTTTTTTGAGGGTGCATTTCTTTTGTCTCACCAGCATAATCAATGTCGTGAATTAAGCCAGCTAGTTGCCAGTCGTCTCTTGAAGGTTCACTGACATCTAATTGATTTTGAGATTGAAGGTAATCGTATATTCCCCCCATGCATGCTTCAAGTGCCAAAGAATGATATAGAATATTTGTTTCTAAATTCGCCTTAACAGCATCATAAAATGTCTGTCTATCGGATGTCATACTGCTTTTTTATATAAATATCTAATAATTCCCTTGCAGATTCTGGAAATATGGAAATGTCAGTCCTAAATGATGACTGGTTGTGCCATTCTGGACGAAATAAATTATCGGGACTGTCTAAACGGTCTTTTTCTGGACCGGTAACGAGTAACAGATAATCATCTGTTGTAGCAATATAATTAAAATCAAGACGGGTATCGGTTTTTACTTCTGATACCTTTTGAATTTTTTTTAGGCGACAACCGAGTTCTTCAAAAATTTCACGCCCAACAGCATCTTCTGGACTTTCTCCTTTTTCGATACCACCACCAGGAACAGAGTAATAATCTTGGTTATTTTTGTGACGAAAGATTAGAACAAATTTATTTGTTTTTTGATTGACAACTAAAACTGAAACTCGTGCTCGGATATCTGTCATACGAAAAACTTGAAGGTTTATTTTAATGAATAGGTTTTTTTAGTCTCTTCACTAAGCTCATATTTGACTTGGGGAAAAAGGGTACCTTCTCGGGCGGTCACATTTTCGAGAAACCAAAATAATCTTTCACTAAACCCAAAACCTGATGTTGGAGGCATACCATACTCCAACATTTCAACAAAATCTATATCCATCATTTGAGATTCTTCGTCACCTTTTTCGCGATTATTTTGTTGTTCGGTAAAGCGTTCAAATTGATCTATAGGATCATTGAGTTCTGAATATCCATTTCCAAGCTCAGAACCGGCGATAATACAATGAAAACGTTCAGTAAGACTTGGATTGTCGGCACGAGATTTTGCTAATGGTGAGGAAAACTTTGGTTCATCAATAACAAATATTGGACCACTTATTTCTTGTCGAACAATTTTCCAGAGATTATCAACAATTCGGCCACGATTATTTAATCCGGTTGTATCGATATGTTGTTGTTTTAAAAGCTTAAGAATTTCTGTTTCTGAATCATTAAAAATATCTACAGAGAAACGCTTTTTTATTAAATCTGCATAACTAATTCTTTCCCATTTATCGGATAAATCAAAAGTATGATTGCCTCTGGTAAATTTTGTTTGTCCATATATTTTTGTAGCTAAAAATTTGTACAGCTTTTCAACCAAATCCATATTATTGTTGTAATCTGCGTAAGCCCAATACCATTCCCCACTGTAATATTCTTGTAGATGTTCATCATCAATACCTTCGTTTCGAAAATTTGGTCCTAGGGTAAAAATCTTTTCAAATCCCCCACCAATAAGCCTTTTTTGAAATAACTCAGTGGAAATACGCAAATAAAAATCTTGATCAAGCGCATTATGGTGGGTCATAAAGGGCTTGGCATCTGCCCCACCTGTGATTAATTCAAGTATTGGGGTCTCAACCTCAATAAAGCCATGGTCAGTAAGAAACTGTCTAGTTAAATACCAGAATTTTGATTTTCTTATAAATAAATTCTTTCTGTCGGGGTTCATTACCAAATCGAGATAGCGGCGACGAAAAATTATTTCTGGATCTGTAAGACCACTCCACTTTTCAGGTAAAGATCGGAGGGATTTTGATAATATTTTTATGTCACCAGGAAATACTGAAACTTCGCCTTTTATAGATTTGTTGACCTTACCGCAGACTTCAATAAAGTCACCAATATCAATCAGTTTTAGCTCAGAAGCTCCAATGGTTTGGGTTTTAGCATCCGTTGGAGATAAATCGCCTTTTTTGATAAAAATTTGCAGTTTTCCTGATTGATCTTGAATATGGCAAAAAATAAGTGCCCCATGTTCTCTCCAAGAAATAACTCGACCGGTCACATGTATTTTTTTGTCAACAAGAGTGGTGTATTTTTCAATAACTTCAAAGTTTGAATAGTCTTTTGTACTTTGGGCGGGATAAGGGTTTATTCCCAAATCACGTAAGTTTTTTATTTTTTCAATACGAATACGCCTAATTTCGTCGAATGTTGACATGAGGTAATTTTAACATGAAACCATATAATGGCCGCGGTAAATATTTTTCCTAAGTGTAGGTCTCAATGTTCGAAAACAGGAAAATATGTTTTAGGCAATAGAGACGATTTTGTAAGTCAATTTTCCAGCAGGAGCGTCAACCTCAAACTCATCCCGAACCTTCTTGCCCAACATGGCAACACCAAGGGGTGAAAGTGAAGAAATTTTATTTACTGAAGGATCGGCTTCAAACTCGCCAACGAGATGAAAAACTCTTTCAGAATTACCTGATATTTTTATCTTAACTTTTGAACCAACTTGAACAAAGTCAGATGATCTGTTGTCGGTAATAATTTCAAAGTTTTCTAATACTTCTTCTATTGAGGAAATTTTGGCATTTACAACTTCCAGTTCTGCTTTTAATTGTGAAGCTAGACTATCCTCTCCGGATTCATCTGGCTGGGCTACTTCTTCGATTTTGGCAATTAATTGGTCGGCTCTTGAATTTAAGTCAGCCAATTCATTAACTAACTGCGCATGTCCTTCTTGGGTTAGTTGATTTTTTGTCATAGGTTTACAAATAATATATATCCCGATATTAATCGGGATAGTTAAATAAGGCAAAAATTTTTCGCTACGCTCAAATTTTCGACCTAATTTAACTAAAAAAAAGCCTCTCGCGAATCTGCAGAAGAGGAAAAGTGAGTGACAAGTCTAATTTTTATGTCACGGTCCTTATGGTAAACTAGAAGATAAATTTTGTCAAATAAAAGTGTTGAATTTTTTTAGAGTAGTTCCAAAACATCGTAATGTTAGGATAAAAAAGAATAGTGGTCTAATTTTTTCTAATCCTTCAGGAGGTAAAAAAGTAATTTTCTACATAGCCAATATGTTGCTTTTTAGTGCAATTATATATTGCACTTATTTATATACTCCACTTATATCGGCAGTATTAAAATATAAAACTGCAAAACCAGAAATAAAAACGAACATCATTGTTGATGAGCAAGTTTCAGATAAATATGTTATTCAAATCCCAAAAATTTTGGCATATTCACAAGTCGTGGAGAACGTATCCCCTTTTGATAAAGCGGAATATGATAGGGTTTTAAAAAATAATGTTGTAGCTCAAGCAAAAGATACTGATAAACCGGGAAGCGGGGCTGGAAGTTCTATATATATATTTGCCCACTCAACAAATAACAATTTGGGGATGCTGAGAAGTAATGCGGTTTTTTACCTCCTTGGAGAATTGCAAAATGAAGACATAATATATATCAACTATCAACAAAAAGAACTGAAGTATAGGGTTTTTGATAAAAAGGTGGCACCACCAACAGATTTAAGTTATCTTGAATACCATAATCCAGAAAAAGAGGTGTTGATACTCCAAACATGTTGGCCAATTGGAACAGACTGGAATCGACTATTAATCTTGGCTGAATATATACCATGACTTTAGATCTTTCCCTTGAGAGGACAAACCACGATTATTGGGAGGAGTTGAAACAAGTATTGCTGAATACTAACTTTGATATTAAAAGAATTGAAGAGGCATACAATTTTGCCAAGGATGCTCATAAGCTCCAAAGTAGAGATTCTGGTGAACCTTACATCTCGCACCCAGTATGGATAGCAAAACTAATTGCTCAGATGGGTATTGGTGAAGAGGCGGTGATTGCCGCTCTATTACATGATTGTGTCGAAGACACAAAGGTAACTATTGACGACATCTCAAACGAATTTGGGGATGAAATTGCCTTATTGGTCTCGGGCCTTACTGAAGTTAAGAAGAAAACAAAAGGAATTGAAGTCCATCAAACAAATGTTGAAGTATTTAGAAAATTTTTATTTTCGTCTGTAGACGATGTACGAGTATTAATTATCAGGTTGGCTGACAAACTTCACAATGGACTTACAATAGATGGTCTTCCAAAGGATAGACAAATTAAGTATGCCAAAAGAGTGCTAGGAATTTATGCTCCGATTGCCGAGTATGTAGGTCTACATTATTTTAAAAAAAGACTTGATGACATTGCTTTTAGAATACTGTACTCCAAAGAAGCTGATAAGTTGGAAAAAATTATGGAAGAAAGGGAAAAAGATGAAATAAAGGCTCTCGCTTTGGTAAAAGATGATATTGAGCAAGTATTAAAAATAAACAATATAAACAATGTAGAAGTAAGTGGTAGGATAAAAAGTCTCTATAGTACCTTTTTGAAACTAAAGAGAAAGGGTGCTGGGGGAATTAAAGATAGGGTAGGAATAAGAGTACTGACTGATTCTATTGCGAGCTGTTATAACATTTTAGGATTACTACATGCACGATACGAATATCTAGCTGATGAATTTGACGACTATATATCAAGCCCTAAACCAAACGGTTATCGGTCAATACAAACAACTCTTAATTGGAAAGACAAAATTACTGTTGAGGTTCAAATCAGAACCTACGAAATGCACGAATTTAATGAGTTTGGACCAGCATCTCACATTGCTTACAAGATGAGTACCGAGACACAAGGGGGAACTGGTTATGAGTGGGTTAGGGATTTAATTCAGTGGAAGCGAAACGATAAAAGTGTTAATAACTATCGGATTAATGTGTTAAGTAAATTTATTTATGTATTCACGCCAAATGGAGACACAATTCAATTACCATCAGGAGCTAGCGCATTGGATTTTGCTTATCGAATTCATACGGATTTAGGTGACCACTGTGTTGGAGCGAAAGTTAATAAAAAAATGGTAAAGATTGGACAAAAATTGAAGACAGGTGATATTGTTGAGATACTGTCAAACAAAAAATTAAATGTAAATAAAGGTTGGATGGAGATGGTAGTGACAAAGATGGCAAAGGATAGGATTAGGAGTAAGACGATAAACGAATAGTTAAATTGATTTTTCTGGATAAAGTTTTGGATAGATGGCGCTTATTGTATAACGAAAAAAGGTGTATAAATTTTTATTCCAACCTCTTGAAGAATGATAATTGGGACAATCGTAAAAAAAATGATATTTTACTTTAGCCTGATGTAATTTATAACTAATCAGCTGATCTTCAGGGAGACTTGAATCGGGTAATATAAAACCATTAATTTTTTTTAGAATTGAGCGCCTAAAAGCCATGTTTGGTCCCACCAATAGCCTAAATCCTCTAACAATGGGGAAAAATATTCCACCGACAGGAAAAGCAATTTTCATAAGAAGTTTTGCAAAAAATCCTCCATCCCAAGAATTCCAATTACCACCGCAAGCCATTAATTTTGAATCAATATAAAAGTGATTTATTAAATTATTAAGCCAGTCAGTTGGGAAACGAGCGTCGGCATCTGTACGGACGATAATATCACCTGTTGAGAATCTCCAGGCTTTTTCAACCGTTGGAATGATACCTTTTATCGGTTGAAAAATAATTTTAAGTGGTAATTTGTTTTTAAACTTTTTGGCAATTTGAACACTAGAATCCGTAGAAGCATTGTCACAAAGTATTACTTCGTCAGGCATTTGGCTTTGTTTTGAGAGCGAATCGAGACAGTCGGCAAGGTAATTAGATTCATTAAAGCAAGGAATGATAACTGATACTTTTAATTTCTTCATTAGTTATGATAACTCTTTTTTAATAAGTTCTTGGCGGTACTTGTTAGCAAAGCGGTGAGCTTCATCGCGGAGTCTTTTAAGTAAAAGTAATCCATGAGATTTTTCGGGAAGATTAATTTCAATCCACGAGTCATCATTTTTTATGACAATTGTTTCAATTCTTTTTGCAAGACCGATAATGGATATGGATTGCTTCGCTTCGCTCGCAATGACACTATTTGCTGCTGAAACCTGGGGCTTTCCCCCATCAACTACAATTAGATCAGGGAGTGTCCATTCTGAATGTTGAAGACGTCGATAGATAATTTCTTTTATCATAAATTGATCGTCCGGAGTTATTTTGGACTTTATCTTGAATTTTCTATATTGACTGTTGTCAATATGACCATCTTGCCAGACTACCATGGCACCAACAAAATATTTGTTACCTAGTTGTGAGATGTCATAAACTTCAATACGATTTATTTTTTGTATTCTCAGGTACGGATTGAGAGTGGTTTTTAATTCAGCAATTGCTGAGCTTTGATTATCCTCAGGTAAATTTATATCTTCAAATAGAATTTTTAGATTGTACCAACCTGAAACAATATAGTTTAGAGAATCGATTTGTTTTTTTAGTGTTAAGGCATTTTCGAATTCTTCGGATTTTGACGCTAGTTTCATTTCGATATTTAGGCTTTTAACCAATGATTTAAATTGGCCATTTAATATTTTCTTAATTTTTTGAATGTCTTTTTGGTATTTTTTTTTGTCTGGATTTGGACCAGGGCAGAGACCCATATGACAATATAAACAATCTGATTTTGGGTGTTTTTCAATGCTTCGAAAAGGAAAAAGGCGACGGATGGTTTTTAATAATGATTTTGCTGCTGATGCGTCAGGAAATGGCCCATATATGTTAGCCTTTGGTGGTAGATTACTAAAATGAGCAGTAAATATCCGAGGTGTGCTTTCTTTTGATATACATATATAAAGATAAGATCGGTCGTCTTTTAATAGTGAATTGTATTTTGGGAGATATTTTTTTATTAATGAGGATTCCAAAATTAATGCTTCAATTTCTGAATTAACGGTCTTTATCTCAATGGAGTCTATTTGGGAAACTAATATTTTGGTTTTCGGACCTAGGGCATCATCACGACGAAAATACTGTGAGACTCTTTTTTTTAGGTTGATTGCTTTACCAACATAAATAATCTCCCCCTTTGAGTTTTTATATATGTAACACCCAGGTGAAGTGGGAATTTTTTTTAAGTCAATCACAAGTTATTTTAATATTTTTTTAAGATATTGACCGGTATATGAGCGAGTAATTTTAGCAATATCCGCTGGAGTACCAGTAGCAACAACCTCACCACCTTTTTCTCCCCCCTCTGGGCCAAGATCAACTATCCAGTCGCTATTTTTTATGACATCTAAGTTGTGTTCAATGACGACGACTGTATTACCCATGTCAACTAATTTACGAAGCACTTTTATAAGTTTATCAATGTCATAAAAATGTAATCCAGTAGTGGGCTCATCTAAAATATAAAGTATTTTTCCATTGATTCGTTTGACTAACTCGCGACTAATTTTGAGCCGCTGTGATTCACCTCCTGAGAGAGTATTGCTTGATTGTCCAAGCTCTAAATACCCAAGTCCGACCTCCTGAATAGTATTAATTTTACGTCTAATACTATTGATGTTCTTAAAAAATTCAGCAGCTTCATCAAAAGTCATTTTTAAAATTTCGGCAACGTTTTTTCCTTTGTAGGTGACTTCTAAAGTTTCATCTTTAAAGCGGGTTCCATGACACTGATCGCAGGTGACATAAATGTCGGCCAAAAATTGCATTTCAATTTTTATTTGGCCCTGACCTTCACAAGCCTCACAACGACCGCCTTTGGTGTTAAATGAAAAGCGACCAGCATTAAAACCTCGAATTTTTGCTTCTGTGGTCTGCTCTAACAGTTTTCTAATATCATCAAATATTTTGGTATAGGTTGCTGGATTGCTACGAGGTGTGCGACCAATGGGTGACTGATCAACCAATAAGACATCAGACAAATATTCACAACCTTCTATACTGTCATATTCACCTATGGTCCCGTAATAAGCACCTAATGTTGCTTTTCGAACACCGCCATACAAAGTGTCATGAACTAGTGTAGATTTTCCTGAACCAGAGACTCCGGTGACAGATATTAATTTGTTAAGAGGAAAATCAACGTTAATATTTTTTAAATTCCATTGTCGACAACCGCTAATTTCAATTTTTTGATTGTTGATAAGGGAAAACTCGGATTGCTTGGCTTCACTGGTAATGACACATTTACCCGAAAGATATTGACCGGTAATAGATTTTTTATTGCTTTCAATATCTTTTACACTACCTTGGGCTATTATTTCACCACCATTTTTTCCAGCGTATGTACCAAAATCAACAATATGATCGGCATGTCTGATGACATCTTCATCATGTTCGACAACAACAAGTGTATTTCCTAGATTCTTTAACTTTTGAAGTGTGGCAATAAGTCGGTCATTGTCACGAGAATGAAGACCTATTGTTGGTTCGTCAAGAATATATAAAACCCCTGTTAGACCAGTGCCAATTTGAGATGCTAGACGAATGCGTTGTGACTCACCTGAAGATAAAGTCCCCGCTTCCCGCTCGAGTGATAGATAGTCAAGACCTACTGCTAGTAAAAATTCTAGTCTGGAAAACATTTCCCTTTGAATGGGCTCCATGATTTCTTTTTCTTTGCTAGACTTCAAAGAACTGGGTAACTCTTTTATCCATTTATATAGATTTTCTATTGATAGTTGGCATATTTGTGAGATGTTTTGTCCGAGGATGCTAACTGACAAAGCGTCATTGTTTAGTCGGGAAGAATGACACACAGGGCAACTTTCTTTTATCATAAATTGTTCTAGTTCTTCTCGAACACTTTCGGATGCTGAATTAAAATAGCGTGATTCAAGCATTTTTGCTTTCCATTCGGGAAATTTACTACGATCAATTTGAAATTTTGAACCCAATCCTTTGCATTCAGGACAAGCTCCTTGGGGTGAATTAAAAGAAAATAGTCGAGGTTCAATTGGAGGGAGAGAAATATTGCACACAGGACAAGCAAAATTTTCGGAATATAAAGTTTCTTTGAAATTTTTTGGATATTCGGGGAACTCAAAGCCAGGATCGTCAATTCGAGCAATAATTACCTGACCATTACTTATTTTCATGGCTAGTTCAACATCATCGATTAGGCGACTATATAAATTGTCGGTATTTTTTAATGTTTCTTTGCTGACAGTTACTCGGTCACAGATGGCATCAATATCGTGCTTATTGGGCTTCACAATGCCAAAATCAGAGTACATATCAACAACCTTCCCATCAATTCTTAACCATTTATAACCTTGTTTACGGAGGTTTTCAACTAAACCATGAAAGTCTCCAGCCTTATTTCTAACCAGTGGAGCCAAAATTAGAAAACGATAGGGAGTGTTGGTTATTTCAAGATTTATAGTTTCAATTATTTGAGTCACAATTTGTTTACTGGTTTGAGGGATAACTTCACGACCACAGTTGGGACAATGAGGGTGACCGATGCGGGCAAAAAGTAAACGGAGATAATCGTATATCTCAGTTACGGTACCGACTGTGGAACGAGGATTGTGAGAAATGGCTTTTTGATTGATGGCTATACTTGGAGAGAGTCCCTCTATTAGATCAACTTCAGGGCGTTTCATGTTTCCTAGAAATTGACGGGCATATGATGAAAGTGACTCAACATAACGACGTTGACCCTCGGCAAAAAGGGTATCAAAAGCCATACTAGATTTTCCTGATCCTGAAACACCAGTAAAGACTACAAATTTATTTTTTGGAAATTCAAAGGAGACGTTTTTAAGATTATTCTCACGAGCTCCTTTGACAATTATTTTATCTAACACAAACTACTATTTTACATCAAATGCTTCGTGTTGTCTTCGGGTATTTAGTAAGTAACTCGGATATCGTGAAGCCAAATTTTGGCGGGACGAGTCAACATGAAGACAATGACATCAGCTAAATCGTTTGGATCGGTAAAATCATTTAAGGGTTTATCTAAATCATTTGCTTTGGAAAACATTTGTGTGTTGGTTCCACCTTGATAAAGACCAGCCACACGAACATTAGAACCCTTTAGGTCAACTTTCAAAACTTCCGTAAAACCAGTGACCCCATATTTACTAGCACAATAAACTGCTTGCTCAGGGCGAGGCATAATACCGGAGCTTGAAGAATCATTGATAATAATTGCTTCAGATTGATTTTTTAAATTTGGTAATAACTGATTGGTAATTTGAATCAGGCCGACTAGATTTGTTTGAATAATAATTTGAATATCATCAACATTAATATTTTCTAAAGGTGACATTTTTTGCCAAATACCGGCAATATTTAATAAAATATGAATGTCTTCAAAATCAGAGATAATTTTTTTAACAGTCGTTTTTATTTGATTGAGTTGACTGATATCACAAAAATAAGCAATAAATTTTTGTTGAGGATATTTTAAAGACAGTTCTTCGACCAATGAATTTAACCTATCATGATTGCGTGCAACAAGAGCTAAATTTGAGCCCTGAGCAGCAAGTTTTGAAGCAGTAGCACGACCAAGTCCGTCTGAAGCACCAGTGACAACTATGTTTTTGTTTTTTATATCCATTAGGTGATTTTACAACAATTCAATCTCTTTGATTTTGTCACGGAGCTTGATGGCGGACTCGAAATCCAAATCTGTGGCATAATTGCGCATCTCTTTTTTAAGTTTTGAAATATGAGACTTGCGTTGATTAGGTGTCAGGGATAAAGGATCGATTTCAAGAAGTGGAGTTATAACGATATTTTTTGCATTAGCTTCAATAAGTCGTGGACGAATGCTTTTAATAATTGTTTTTGGAGTAATGTGGTGATCTTGATTGTATTTGATTTGAATTTTCCGACGGCGGTTTACTTCCTTTATGGCCTGATCCATGGCGTTTGAAACCTGATCAGCATAAAGAATTACTTCGCCATCAACATGACGAGAGGCCCGACCCATGATTTGAATTAATGATGAACGAGAACGTAAAAAGCCTTGATTGCCGGCATCGAGAATTGTTACCAACGAAACTTCGGGGAGGTCGAGACCTTCACGCAAGAGATTAATACCAACTAAAACATCAAAATCCCCGCTTCTTAATTTATCTAATATTTCAGTTCTTTCTAGTGTCTCGACATCCGAATGAAGATAGGAAACCTTAAAAGAGGCTCCAGTTTTTTTAGGATCTGCCAAATAAGTGGCAAGTTCTTCGGACATTTTTTTTGTTAGGGTTACTACTAAAGTACGTTCTTTTTTGGCTACCCTCTTTTTAATTTCTTCTATTAAATCTGGGATTTGATTTTTACTTGGTCTTATTTGGATGGGAGGATCAACTAAACCTGTGGGTCTAATGATTTGTTCAATAACATTATTTTTTGAATCTACAATTTCAAAGTTTGCGGGAGTGGCGGAAACATATATCGCTTTTGGGACACGGTTATAAAATTCAGTCCAATTTAGAGGTCGATTATCAAAAGCACTCTTTAATCTAAAACCATAGTCAACTAAGGTTTTTTTTCGAGCTAAATCCCCCCCACTCATACCACCAATTTGAGGAACGGTGACATGTGATTCATCAATAACTGTCAAAAAATTTTCACCCCAAAGATGGTGAAAATAATCGACAAGAGTATATGGTGGATCACCACTTTTTCTGTTTGTTTCAAAATAAATAGAATAATTTTCTATCCCATTTACAAAGCCAGTTTCCTCAAGCATTTCCATGTCGTAGTCAACTCTTTGATGAAGACGATGAGCCTCAAGAATTTGACCTTTATCTTCAAAAGCTTTTGACTCAATCTCGGCATCTTTTTTAATTTTTGCAATTGTTTCTTTTAGAGAAGAACCGGCGGCGCCAACAAATTGTTTGGCTGGAAAAAGTTGATATTTTTGTAAGTCAAACTCATGACCTGAGAAAGGATTACGTTCGGTAATCTTTTTTATTTTTCCCTCAGGGTCAAACTCTAAAATTAACATCCAATCAGCATAGGCTGGCCAAATTTCAATAGACTCACCTCGAACTCGAAATTGACCGCGTTTGAATTCCATTTCACTACGAAGATAAAACAATCCAATTAGTTCTTCAAAAAGCTGACGACGACTCCATAAATCCCCGATTCTAAAATTTATTGTTTTGCTGCCAAATTCACGAGGATCACCAATATTGTAGATACAGGAAACGGAGGCAATAACAATATTGTCTGAGCCTGAAAAAAGATTTGATCCCGCCTCTAATCTTAATTTATCGATAAGGTCGTTGATTTCCACTTCTTTGGCAATGTAGGTGTCAGAGGAAGGTAAGTAAGCCTCTGGTTGGTAATAATCATAATAAGAGACAAAATAGGAAACTTTGTTTTTGGGAAATAGTTCTTTAAATTCTTGATAAAGTTGGGCGGCAAGGGTTTTGTTGTGGGAGATAATTAGCGTCGGGAGCTGTGTTTTTTCAATGACATTGGCAATGGTAAAAGTCTTTCCTGACCCAGTTACACCTAACAGGGTTTGCTTGTTTGTACCATTTTTTAAATTAGTTACTAATTTTGAAATTGCACTAGGTTGATCACCGGCGGGAATCATGTCACTGACTAACTTAAAAGGCATGGATATATTTTATCAGATGTTTGGGTTTTGTTTGGGTAGTAATCAAGACTATTTAAAGGTAACTTTACACATGAGAAGTGATGAAATATTTTCTTGTGTGCTTCGAGATAAAGAAGGTAATCTAATTTCTGCAAGTGTTTATTGGGCCTGTCCTCCTTGCTTGTCATATTTTTCTTCTGAAAAAAGAAGATGGTTTAGAAAGGGTCTAGATGATCAAGATTATGTGGAAATACAATCTGGCGAAGAACATGAGGTCGCTTGTTTTGAACAAATAATAAAAGAACTAAAGCCAGAAGAGAAAATGAAGTTTGGTCTTAGACAAAATTTAGATAATATTTAAATAGGTGATTGATTTTTGTAATTTCTTGACTCATATTTGAGTAATAATGCTTACAAAAATATGGAGTGCAGCAAATTACGGACTTGAGGCAATTGAAATTGAAACTGAGGTAAACGTGGCTGAAAAAGGTTTTCCGGGATTTACTGTTGTTGGACTGGCCAGTAAGGCAATTGAGGAAGCAAGAGAAAGAGTTAAAACAGCAGTAATAAATTCAAACCTAGAGTTTCCAACTGCAAAAATAACTGTAAATTTAGCACCTGCCGACTTACAAAAAGAAGGTGCTTGTTATGATTTACCCATTGCCATGGGTATATTGGCTTCGAGCGGACAAATAAATTTACCAGCTGAGAAATCATATTTTTTTGGGGAGTTGTCACTTGATGGGGGTCTTCGACATTCTAGGGGGGTATTTTTATTGGCAATTTTGGCAAAAGAAAAAGGGATTAATAAAATTTTTGTACCAAGGCTATGCGCCAACGAAGCAGCCGTGGTTGAAGGAATTGAGGTATATCCTGTCGATTCTCTAAGCAAACTGATTAAACACTTAGAGGGAAAATCGCTAATAGAACCTTTAAAATATATTGATAGTAGTGAGTTACTTGATGAAAACTCGGTTCAATTTGATTTTTCGGAAATCTTAGGTCAAGAGTCAGCTAAAAGAGCATTAGAAATTGCAGCTGCAGGAGGGCACAACATTTTTCTTATGGGACCTCCAGGAAGCGGAAAAACTATGTTATCGCGAGCATTACCGGGAGTTCTACCCCAACTATCAGAGGAGGAAAGCTTGGAAGTCACAAAAATTTATTCAATTACTGGCAATATTCCACCAGGTGGATCTTTGATAAGAAATAGACCTTTTAGAAGTCCTCATCATACTACATCACAAGTCGGCTTAATTGGTGGAGGCAGCAATCCTCGGCCTGGAGAAATTTCTTTAGCTCACCGAGGTGTGTTGTTTTTAGATGAGTTTCCCGAAATTAGTCGAACATGTCTTGAATCTCTTCGCCAGCCACTTGAAGATGGAGTTATTTCAATCTCTAGAGCTGCAGGATCAGTTTGTTTCCCATGTCAATTTATGTTGGTGGCAGCAGCAAATCCTTGCCCGTGTGGCTACCTTGGTGATGAAAAAAAAGAATGTAAATGCAATGTCCATCAAATAATGAATTATCAAAAAAAATTATCTGGTCCGATTATGGATAGAATTGATTTGCATTTAAATGTCCCGTCGGTCGATGTAAATAAACTGATGATTGGAGAAAATAAAAACATTGCTGAAAAATCAGTAAGCATTAGACATAGAGTTATTGTGGCTCGGGATATTCAAAAGAAAAGATTCGAAAAAATAAATGGAATTCATTGTAATTCAGATATGAGAAATAAACATTTAAAGGAGTATGCAAAATTAGAAGACAGCGCTAATTTACTCTTAAAACAAGCAGTAAATAAATTTTCTTTATCAGCTAGAACATATTTTAGATTAATAAAAGTAGCTAGGACAATTGCCGACCTGAGTAGCTCAGAAAATATTAAAGAGGTTCACATTGCAGAAGCGTTGCAGTATAGGGTTAGGACGGGGGAATAAATAATTTATGGAAAAAGCAAAAAATGAAAATTATCATAAAGGACAATATGGAGAAAATATTGCAAAGGAATATTTATTAGAAAAGGGATTTGTGTTTATTGAAGCAAATTTTGAAAATAAAATTGGGGAGATTGATTTAATAATGAGTGATAAAAAATGGTTAGTATTTGTTGAAGTTAAATATAAGAGTGATGACCGGTTGGGAATTCCAGAGGAAATGATTAATAGAAATAAAATTTGTCAGGTAAAAAGAGTGGCTGAAAGTTATCTAATAGAAAAGAAAGTAAATTTTTTTGAAGAATACCGAATCGACGCGGTATGTATTTTGGGAAATGAGGTTAGACATTATGAAAATGTTGAATGAAAAATTGGAAGAAATATCCCATTAACATTATTGAGAAAAAGGATTTTCCGGAACATTTAAAATGTATAAAAAATTGTCCGGAGAAACTATATTATCGAGGCAATTGGGATAACAATATTTTTGAAAAAAGTTTGGCTATTGTTGGGAGTCGAAGAATGAGTCGTTATGGACAAGAAGTTGTAGCCAAATTTGTCCCTGAATTTGTAGCCAATAAAATAACTATAATTTCTGGATTTATGTATGGTGTTGACACCGAATCACACAAGAAATGCTTAGAGTTTGATGGAAAAACCGTGGCTGTGTTGGGCGGTGGTTTGGATATTTTGGTGCCACCAGAAAATGATAGTCTGTATGGTGAAATATTGGACAAGGATGGATTGGTGATTTCAGAATATGTTTGCGATTTTAAACCAACTGTTTGGAGTTTTCCGCAGCGAAATAGAATAGTTTCTGGGTTGTCATCAATGGGAATTTTGGTTGTGGAAGCGGGAATTAAATCAGGATCTCTTGTTACTGCAAGAATTGGAAGAGAGCAGGGAAAAAAGATATATGCTGTCCCAGGGCAATTGACGAGTAGTACTGCGGAAGGTGTTAATTACTTAATAAAAAATAATTTTGCCAATATTATATTATCTGCCACTGACATAACTAAAAATGAAACAATAAATTTACAAGATACATTATTCGAAAGTACGGATTCCTTGGAGAACTCAATTATTCAGACGTTAAAAATCGAGTCATTAAGTATTGATGAACTATGTACAAAACTGAAAATTCATATTGTTGAGCTAAATACAAAGATAACTATAATGTCTTTAAATAACTTAGTATTTGAAGAAAATGGTAAAGTATATTTAAAGAATAAATGGAGACGTTGAAAAGTAAAATTATTGATTCAAATCGCCCGATATACGCAAGGATATACAGACAATTTGGAGAAATTCCGATTGACATGGCCATTGACGAAAATTCATCTGATGCTCAGATTTTTTATATAATTACTAGAGGAAGAGGGGCGGGAAAATCACACTGTTCAAAACATTATCCGAAACATGAAGGTAAGATGAGAGGTTCTTAAAGATAAGGTTCCCAGGTTGTAATCGGAGCGGTGTTACCAATAATAAAGTTTACAGCATACAGAATTACTGCTGGAATTAACAATAACAATATTATTCGAGATTTTTCCTTGGTAATATATTTTCCAAATGCAAGAAATATAAATGGATAGACCGGTACCATATAGCGACTAATATCACGATGAGCAACAAAAATACTGGCGAGAGTAAATATAAAAGGAAAAGTAAAAACTATATCAGTTTTGTATTTTTTCCATAATTTCGCGACAGCAAAAAAACAAAAAGCAAAGACATAAATAACGTCTTCAAGCCATATAGTGTTTATCCATGAACGGGTGCTGACAAAGACTTGATAGGGAAAGGGGGTTAAATGAAAATTGTCACCAGAGTGAAAATAGGCCAGGAAATCCCCTGTTTGAAGATAATAAAAGTAAAATATACCCAAGGCAGTAAGTGGAACTAGTAAGTAAAATAGATAATTAGTGTTTAGTTTTTTAGTTTTTAGATAATCAAGAAAAGCAATCATAAAATAGGCAGCAAAGAGTAAAATCCCGGGACTTTTTAGAGTTTGGGAAAGTGCTGCAAAGATAGCTGACAACCAAAAATTCTTTTTCTTAAAAAATATAATTGAAAGTAAAATAAAACTTAAAAACCATGTTTCGGGAGCACCCACAAGGCGGAGAACAAATAGTCTAGCAGGGAAAAATATTGTTAAAAAGGCCAACCAAAAAGCAGTTTTTTCTTTGAAGAATAACTTATAAAAATAAAATGAGGTTTGAGTAAAAAGCAGAGAACCAAATAAAACAGTCAAAAGCATGGCTTTGGGAGTACTTACGAGAAAGGAAAAAAACCTGATGAGAAGTGGATATCCAGGGAGATGGGCGGGATAGTATTCAAGAGATAAGGGGAGAGAATAATTTTTGGCGATACAGTCTTTGTTGTACAAACACTTGGCTACTATCATATAGTTTGGACCGTCGTAGTTGGCATAAACAGTTTCAAGAGTGGTGTTGGGAAAGCCGATATTTTTGGGGATATTTTGATAAAAAGCAAACCAAATTAAAGTAGAGGATAAAAGTGTTATTAGCAAAAGAAGCAATTGGAAGCGATATTTGATAAAATTCATCTGTTTTTATTGTACTACAATGGCCCCATCGTCTAGTGGCTAGGACAGCAGATTCTCATTCTGCTAACCAGGGTTCAATTCCCTGTGGGGTCACCAAAATGATTGAAAGTGTTTTAAAGCTCCATAGTGAAATACCGTGGTTTCCAGGAACCAAGCAAGATTATGGAATAGTAAGTGGCGGTGGAGAGATGGTAGGTAGATTGTCTATTACTAGATTTTCAATTGAAGACCCATATGAAATGAATTGGATATATGTAAATAACATCGAAATACCTGAGTTATCAAATAGAGATCATGGATATGCGTATAAAGCCATGCTTGAAGTGAACAAACAAATTGAACTTGAAGGTGCAAATGGGGTTCTAAAAAATTCGATTATGGAAAGGAGAAAAAAAGATTTTTATGAAAAGTTGGGATGGAAAAAACAAAATGGTGTAAGTGGAGTATGGGAATTTTTTTTGACTCGGCCTGTATCTGTTTTTGTAGTAAGGAATGTGGTTGAGAATGTCGTTAAAAGAAATTTCGTAAGATAATTTTATATATAAAATTATCTTTATTTGATTAGATTTGGATGAAGGCCGTAATGAGGAAAATCGTATGACTCCAGGTCAATAGAATCTCTGGTATTTATTGTAAATAGAGTGTCGTCCACTTCACGTGCTTCAGCGATAATTTCAGGTAAATTTGCTCTTAGTACTACAGGATGCAACTCCCCTGTTGCAACTAGAAAGGGAATTTTTCTTGCCAACACCCATTCCCAAGGAGAGTTTTTATTAGGCTCACGATGTGTGGGGACATCATTATCCATACACTCATCGGTAAAACCAAAAAATAAATAAAAATCTCTCTCATAACCATCGGCAACGACTCTAATTGGACCATCACCAGTTGAGATGAGATATTCTGGACTGTATATTTGCCAACCTGTTTCTTCCCTTGTCTCTCTCATGGCAGTATTTATGGGTTTCTCATTAGCTTTCGATTTACCTCCAGGGAAGGTATAACGACCTGAGGGTCTTTTAGCCAATAGAACTTTTGGATCATTATCAATATCTCTAAGTCCTATAAATACCGCCACAGGTCCTTTGCTGGAAATTTTTAGATTGGGCAAGGGTAATTGTTTTTCTATACCCATTTTCCCCATTTTAACACTGATTTTGTTGTGTTACAGTATGAACATTAAATATGGCAGAAAGACAAGTTAGAATTTCAGTGGGGTTAAGGTTGGACTTACATGAAATGAAAGAATTTGATGCAAGAAATGCAAAAGTCTCAGAAATTTTGACGGAGCAGGGAGGAACTTTTGAGCGACGAGTTACCCCAAAAGAAAAATATACTGAAATAGAATACAGAGCTTCAATACCAGCTAGCCAAGCAAGGGGTCACCATAACTTTGATAGCAGATTAAATAAAAGCTGGCCTGAAGGTGCTGGAGCTGGTTGGGTAGAGGAAATCTAAATTAGAATGGCATTTCGTCGGGGATGACAATATCCTCTACTTTATCTTCGACTGGTGTGCTTTCCAACTGTTGTTCTGAAGAGGAAGATTCATCTGCATTACGTCGTTCAGTAAAAGGGATAACAGTCTCGGCAACAATTTCACTAATATATTTCTTTGTTCCATCTTTGGCATCATATTGACGATTGTCAATACGACCAGTAAGGGAAACTTTCATACCCTTTTTGACAGTATTACTAATGTACTCGGCTTGCTTTCCCCAAACAATAATGTTGTGAAAAGTGGGAATATCTGTCCACTGATCATCTCTTTTTATTGAATGATTGGTAGCTACTCCAAAGCTACAAACTGCTGAGCCTGATGGGGTATATCTTAATTCAGGGTCTCTTGTAACATTGCCGGTTATTACGGCCATATTTATACTAAATGCCATATTTTTATTTATTAAATAAACTTTTAATCCAATCAACTAAATCTTTTAGCCAGTCAACAGATGATCGAATACTATCGACTGTTTCCTTGACGTCATCTATTTTTTTTAATGTTTTACTCATTGTTTATTTTATGTCCAGTAATTCAACTTCAAAAGTTAAGGTTGCCTTTGGAGGAATTACTCCTGGAATTCCTCTTTCACCATAGGCCATGTCATAGGGAATAGTTAATCTTCTCTTGCCACCAATTTTCATACCAGGGACACCCTCATCCCAACCTTTTATTACTTGACCAACCCCAATTTCTGTTTCAAAAGGTTGACCTCGGTCGTAGGATGAATCAAACTTCTTACCGTCTTCAAGAGTTCCAGAGTAATGCATGGATACTCCATCACCTTTTTTTACCTCTAAACCACTTCCAATAACAATATCTTCAATTATTAGATTTGCCATATAAAGTGATTATACATTAGAGTACAAAGATACCGTTCTTATAAATTACTTTGCTTGAGCCATCATTAAGATGAGCGGTTACAGTACGATCTGTCGTAGCAATGATATCGGTGTGAATTACAGAATCATTAAAACCAATTTCATTCCATTTTTCGTCAGTAATTTTAGCAGGATTTTTATAATAAGATTCATGAAAAGAAGCACCAAGAGCAATATGGGTGTTGCCGTATTTACCACCAAAATTTTCATCGTATAAAGTTTCGGCCATAAATTTATTGATTTTAGAAAATCTTTTGTCGGTTAATGAAAACTCCCCAATTTTGTCAGCATTTTTGGTGGCAATCATTTTTTTTAAGACATTCTCCCCTTTTGAGGCAGTAGATTTTATGACATAACCATCTTTGAATTCTAAATATATGTCGCGTATTTCATTGCCATATCGATACAGTGGCATATCAAAAGAGATATGACCCTGGGTGCGACGCCAATCAGGAGAAATAAATATTTCAAATGAGGGAATATTGCAACCATCGCCACCTAACCACTGTCGATTTTTATCAACACCAACAATTAAATCGGTATTTTTCGATTCAATATGAAAATAGTCGACAGGTAATTTATTTAATTTTTGGCGAAGAATATTTATATTTTTTTGAATCTCTTGCCACTTGTTCACTGGTGAAACATCATCTAGATAACAAGCTTTTATGACTTGTTGCCAACAATTTTTTAGCGACATACCAGCTTCTGCGGCCATAGCTGGGGTGGGATAAAGACCCAATGTCCAGGAAAATTTGTGTTGTGATTCTTTTTTGTGTCTCCAATCTAAATAGGGTTTTAGAGATAAATTTCTTTGCATTATTTTTTGAGGATCAATGCCTTCAAGCTCGTGTTTGTCGGTCTCAGCAATTATGGTTATAAAATGATCAGCCTCTTTAACCTTCCCCTTTAAAAAATGTGAGGGGAAAAAATCTAATTGAGAAGAGTCAGCCAGAGAGAAAAATTCTTTTTCAAATTCATCAGGAAGATATTGGATTATTGGATGAGCTTTTGCTTTTAATACAGTTTTATAAAGAGCTAATAATAAAGGTTTTGAACATTCTTGAGCCTGAATGAACACCACTTCACCAGACTTAATCCCCTTGCCATTATTTAAGGCATAATTTACCAACAGATCGGCATAATTGTCTAATATTTTTTGTTCTGGTTTATATTCCATTTTGTGAAAAGTACATTGAAATAACTGTCATACTTGGTCCGTCTTTTATGGTATTTTGTGCAATTAGTTCTTTTATTTTTGCAACTGAATAAAATTTAACTGGATCAATTTCTTCGAAAGTGTCTAAGCTAGATTTTCCAAGTTTTAAATCAGTAGCTAATAAGGCGTAACCTTTTTGGTCTGATATACCGTTGGTTGTATAAAATTCACCAATTATTTTTATATTTTTTGCAATAATTCCAGTTTCTTCTTTAAGTTCTCTGAGGCCAGCAATAAGAATGTCCTCACTCTCTTCAATACCACCTGCTGGTAATTCTAAAAAATCCCGTTGAGTTATATAGCGAAAATTGTTTATGAGAGCAATTTCCCCCTTAGTATTTACAGCAATCACTTTTACAAAAGTGTTGAGTGAAACATAAACAAAATCACTCTGAATTTTGTTTTCTGAATTATGAATCACATTTTTCATAACCTTTATCCACTTATTTTGATAGTCAATTTTTGAAGATAATGTTTTCCACTTTGAATTCATGAACTTATTATACTGCCAATGTTAAAATAGAGCTTATGAATTTAATTGAAAAATTTAAAAGTGATCCAAAAAATATTTACTATGCCCTTGCCGCTGGAGCTTTTGTTTTAATTAATGTTCTAGGATTGATTTTATATCAAAATAAAAACAAGAATAATGATATGTTGGAAATTAAGGCTGATTCTATTACAGAAGTTGAACCATCGATAACTCCAACAGAGGGACCAACACCAACTGACTTCCCAACACCTACTCCTGAACCTTCACCTTCAGTCACCCCAACACCAAAGGCCACAAACACCCCAGCACCTAGTAGTACTCCGACTCCAACTATTACACCAACACCTGGACCAACCAACACTCCTTCACCCACAAACTCACCAACCCCAACTAATACGCCAGTACCAGCATCTCCAACTCCAACAACATCACTGACCCCAACATCAGTTGGTACTACCTAAATCAGAATTTTTAATAAAATTTTGAATATCTGTAAAGTTGCCTTCGCCTAATTGGGGAATCAGAATTGATTGTCGATTACTACTCGTACCCATCTTTAAAAAATTTTTGTCAGTAATAGCTAGTGAATATATTTTATAGTTGGAAAATTCTTGGGATCGAACTAGAAGTGACTCCATGGTTTTTACATCCATATCTGTGGTTAGGTGATAACTTAAAGTGGTAATTATGGGAATAATTTTACTAAAGAAATTTAGAGAAATTATTTTTTCTTTTACTGCTTCAAGTACTTGTCGTTGGCGCTGGGACCTATTAAAATCACCACCATCTGTTTTTGAATGACGTGACCGAGCAAATTTTAAAGCTGTTGTGCCATCCATATGGACTAAGCCTTTGTCAAAATGTAAGTGTTCATAACGACAAGAAAATTGCTGATCCAATTTGTCCCCAGACATAGTGGCAGTAATTGCAATAATTTCTTCTTCACTTTTTCCACATAAATCTGTAGTACCAATTTCAAGGGGATAAAATTCATCATCAAAAGTGTTTGTTATCTGAATATCAAGTCCACCAAGCTGATCTACCACCTTGGTAAATGCGGTAAAATCAAGGGCAAAAAAATAATCTGGAATTATCCCAGTAATTTTTGAAACAACAAATTTGCTCATCTCCCCACCACCTGCTTTTCCTGTAAATTCTATTGCTTTATCGGGAAACTTTTTATCACTAATACCAACTGCATACGCATAATTTAATTTTGCTGATAAGCCAGAAGAGGTACTTACTGGAATTTCGACCCAAAGATCTCGAGGAAGGGAGATTAAATCGATTTTTTCGAGTTTTGGACTAACCCTTGCAAGAATTATTGAATCTGTTAAAAAACCTCCATCATGATTGGCACCGGCGTAACCGAGAAGTAAAATTGAAAAATCGCGATTAGGATCAGGGGTTGGAGTGGCGGTGGGACTAATACTTACCTTTTGATTTTTGATTACCACAATCTGCTGATATCGGTTTTGGAAATAGAAATAGGTTCCAATGGGAAAGAGTGAGACAAGAAAAATAAATATGAAAACTTGTTTCCATTTCATGTGATTTAGTATAAACTACAAAAGACCATGAATTTAAGATATAAGAGAATCTTGCTTAAGCTAAGTGGTGAGTTGTTTAGTGATAACAAAAAGAATGGAATCGACTTTAAAGCTGTGGAAAAAGTGGCCCGTTGTTTAATCAGTCTGAAGAGTAAATACCCAATTGATTTGGCAATAGTTATTGGGGCTGGAAATATATTTAGAGGGAGAATGATTGAAGCACGTGATTTTGATAGGGCTCAAGCTGACTATATGGGAATGTTGGCAACAATAATAAATTGTCTTGCACTACAGGGAGAAATCGAAAGACTCGGTGGTGAAACTAGGTTGATGTCGGCTATAAATGTAACATCAGTGTGTGAACCATTTATCAGACGAAGAGCAATACGACATTTGGATAAAGGAAGAATAGTAATACTGGCTGGAGGAACAGGAAATCCCTTTTTTACCACCGACTCTGCGGCCGCTCTAAAAGCAACTGAACTACAATGTGATGTGGTAATTAAGGGAAGCAACGTTGATGGAGTTTACGATTGTGATCCAAAAAAGAATAATTGTGCTAAAAAATTTGAGACATTAACATATCAATATGCCTTAGAACAGGGTTTGATGGTAATGGATGCAACTGCTTTTGCACTGTGTCAACATGAAAAAATACCGATCATTGTTTTTGATGCTGACAACTTAAGTAACTTAGAAAAAATAATAACCGGAGAAAAGATTGGAACCTTGATTACTGAAAAGTAACTTCAAAAATTAAATGAAATTTTTCTGTTTTGTTGGGGGGAACTAAAATTGGGTTGGTATTTATACCGTTTTGTGGTCTACAAACTGGTTCGAAACAAATGAAATTGTAGTCAGGCATAGATGTGTTTTGAGACCAAATTTGAAGATTGTGAAAATTGACATTGCCTTCGTCTACCTCCCTGATACTTAATTGATAATCAGGAAAATCTACTTCAAAATAACCCGAGAAGGAATAATTATAATTTGGTGGATTTTTGTTCCAGTTGATTACAGTGGGATTAAATTCGGGAAAATTTTTAATTTTTACATTAGTTTTTTTGTCGTGCTTTACCGGCCAATAAGGATGAAGACCAGGGGAAAGTGGCAGGTTTTGAGGACTCAAGTTTTTAACTTCGAGATAATAGTCTAGTTGGTTATTATTTGCGGAGATTTTTAAATCAGCAATAAATTTGTATGGGTAAATTTCCCTGTATTCCGATGATATATCTCCATCAGTCAAGCGTAGATGACAACTGTTTGAAAAATTTTTTATAACTTGCCAATTGGAGATTCGGCCAAAACCGTGATTTGGCAATGGTGGTCCAAAATCAAAATTGGGAAATAAAAGCGGAATGCCAGTGCGTTTTAATTCACTGCCTTGATATAAAACTTCCCTACCATCAATGGTCCACGATGTAAGATATGCCCCAAATGGAGAAAGTTTTATATTGGCCATATTTAATACAGGTTTACAAAGAAAGATATTCTAGGATACCAACTTTGTTTTTTGCTTTGAAAGCACGATCAATTTTTGTAATTGGGTCGCTACCGAAACATTTTAATATAGAGTTTAATTCAGCCTGTCTTTTTGTTGGATCAGAGATGGATGTCAAAGCCTCTATTTGAGGCTCAATGTCAAAATATTTCATTTTTTCTTGGGCGGCCAACTGCCAAAAAAGCAAGAAAGCTCGGTCTGGAAAATCAATGCCAATAAGTTTGTAGCAATATTTAATTACTGACTTTTCAATATCTTCTCTAATGACATCGGTCTTTTGTTTTTCTAAATTTATATCGCCTTGGCCAATACTTTTTCGACCAATTTCAATATACATTTTGGTCTTTGGTTCAGTTCCAGAGGGTCTAACGGTAACGATAATGCTGTTGGTCATATCATCAGTCGCTTTTAAACTAAAGGTCAAAACATTGCGAGATACTTTATCAGTTTCTGAAAGAAAGGGAGTCCCAAACCACTCGTCTTTTATAGACTCAACGAGATAATTTCCGAAAGATTTTGGAGGTTCAGTTCTTAGTTTTTGCTGTATTTTGGCCATTTCTGTCATACCCTCGGCACCAGGAAGACGAATTTCAGTAAGATAGTTTCTAAAATAACCGAATTTTAGGTAGATATCATCAAGATATTCCTTTAGGGTTTTGTTCTCTGACTTTAATTTTGATGCTAGTTCAGAGAGAAGAATCGCTGGAACACATGAATCCTTGTCACGAACATAATTTCCTGCAAGAGAACCGTGACTTTCTTCACCACCAATTAAGAAATCTTGAATTCTACCGGCTTGCTCTAACTTGTTTATTTCACTTCCAATATATTTAATACCAACCAAGAGATTACCAATAATTTGAACACCATATTCTTTGGCTAGGACAGAAATTAAATTAGTGGTAACTAAGGTTTTTATGACAACTTTATTGGAATTCAAACTTGATTTTGCTTTCATTTCTTCAAGCAAGTGAGAGGTAATCAGGACAAAGATTTCATTTCCATTAAAAAAGTGCCAGCCTTCTTTTTCCTTTGACATTAAACCTATGCGATCACCATCGGGGTCAGCAACCAAGATAATGTCGGCACCAATATTTTCAGCTGGTTTTAATAAATTTAAATATGATTCTTCTACCTCAGGATTGGGTATATTAAATGTTATTGAAGAAAATTTTGGATCTGGTTTTCCGGAAACTTCATCGACAGTAACATTGAAACCCAAAGATTTTAAAACTACAGGAACAGAGGTGTAACTAGTGCCATGAAAAGGGCTGTATAAAATGTTGACGCCGCGATAATTAGAAATAGAAGTAGAGGCTGCAGCTTTGATATAAGCTTGTCTGACCTCAGGTAAAATAGTTTTTATTAAACCTTTTTCTTGAGCTTCATTAAAATCAAGTCTTTTTATCTCCTTAACTTCATTGACAACGACATCAACCAGCTCTTGATCGTGGGGAGGGATTAGTTGACCTCCCGTCTCATCAACTACTTTTTTACCATTATATTCTGGAGGATTGTGACTGGCACTAACCATATCGCCAGCAACAGCCTTTAATTCGCGAACACAAAAAGATAATTCGGGAGTACTAGCAAAGGAATTAAAGAACCAAACCGTCAGACCATTGGCAGCATAAACCGAAGCTGCTTGCTCGGCTAATTTTTTACAATTAAGTCCAAAAACAGGGTTTAATCGAGAATTATCATACTCCCCTTCTTTTAGATATTCTCTGACATCATAGGCAATAACAACACCGCGGCTTTTGGCGTCTTCACCATATTTTTCCATCAGATACTGGGAATGGCCTTGGGCTGAAGCCTGTATAGTCCAAGAATTGATACGATTTGGTCCGATACCAACTAGACCACGTCGACCACCTGTACCAAAAGGAATAATCTGATAAAAACAATCTAGGATCATATCCCATTTTGAATTTTCGACCAAGTATTCGATTTGCGGTACAAAATCGGCAAATTCCGGTTCTGTTAACCACTTTTCAAGATGAATTAGAGCTGCGTCCTTGTATTGTTGATCGACGCTTAAGGAGGTAAAACCATTTTTAATTAGGCTGAGGAGATTGTTTTGAGTCATATTCAAAAGATATCATGTAATGTTGTTTTGGTAAAATAGCCTCATGGAACAAATAAAATATGAGGACTTTATAAAAGTTGAAATGAGAGTGGGAAAAATAGTTGAGGCTATTAATGTTGAAGAATCAGACAAGTTAATTAGAATGATGGTTGATTTTGGAACTGAAATTGGCCAAAAGTTAGTGTTTTCAGGTATCAGGCACTGGTATAAACCAGATGAGTTACTAAATAAGACGACCATCTTTGTGGTCAACATGTTGCCAAAAAAAATAATGGGTGAGGAATCTAGCGCGATGATACTTGGAGCTGAAAATGAAAATGAAGATAAGCTGTCAATTTTATTTTTAGAAAAGGATATGCCATTGGGTACCAGGGTACTTTAATTTCTGCTAAAATTAGGCATGATTAAAAGCGACCTCCTAAAGTGGTTACAGGAAAATAAAATTGAAGGAAAAATAGAACATCCTTCTGTTTCTAAATTTGGTGACTATGCTGTCAGAACAGGAAAACCACTGGAGAATTTATCTGAAAATAGTATTGTAGAAAAGATTGAATTCATGGCGGGTTTTTCTAATATTTGGTTAAAGGAGAAAGTGTTGGTTGATCAAGCAAAAAATATCTTGAGTAGTAAATACAACGAAGAATTGAAAGAAGAAAATATTGGAAAAAAAATGATGGTGGAATTTGCCCACCCAAACACTCACAAAGAACTTCACATCGGACACATGAGAACCTTAATAACTGGTGAGGCACTTGCTAGATTATTTGAAACGACTGGAGCGACTGCTTTTAGAGCGAACTACCAAGGAGATATTGGGCCACATGTTGCCAAAGCAATTTGGGGTGTTCAAAAAATGTTGAAACAAGAAAACCAGACATTGACTGATTGGGAAACAAAGGCAAATTCAGAAAAAGCACATTTTTTAGGGAAAGCATATGCGCTGGGATGTGCTGATTATGATGCTGACAATAAAGATGAGATTGACAAAATTAATCATAATTTATATGCAAAAGACCCCGATATTATGGACATTTATAAAATTACTAGAAAATGGAGCCTAGATTATTACAATGATTTTTATGCCAGATTTTATACAACATATGATAAGTTGTTTTTTGAAAGTGAAATAACAGAAGATGGTAAAAAAATTGTTGAGGCAAACATTGGAAAATTATTTGAAAAAGGTGACGAGGGAGCAATAATTTTTGATGGTGAAAAATATGGTTTACATAAACGAGTCTTTATCACGGGGGCAGGAACCGTAACTTATGAGGGAAAAGAAATGGGACTTGCTTACGTCCAAAAAGCGCAATTTGAATATGACAAAAATATTCATGTGGTGGGGAATGAACAATCTGGATATTTTAAAGTGGTATTAAAAGCAATGAGTTTGCTTGACCCGTGGTTTGAGGGTCGACAATACCATTTACCAATGGGAATGGTTACATTTGCTGATAGAAAAATGTCTTCAAGAACTGGTGATATTGTTACAGTTGACAGTATTCTTGATGAAACCACAAAGGCAATTTTGCCATTACTAAAAAATGAAGAGATGGACAAAAAGTATACTGCTGAGGTCATAACAATAGGAGCAGTAAAATTTTCTGTTTTAAAAAGTGATCCGACTCAAAATACTATTTTTGATGTTAAAAAGTCAGTTGATTTGAATGGGAATTCTGGACCTTACCTTCAATATACCTATGCCAGATGTCAGAGCGTAATTGAAAAATCACAGAAACTAGAAACTAGAAACGAGAAATTAGAAATGTGGAACGAAGAAGAGTTGGGATTACTTAGATATTTTTATCAATTCAGTGAAAAAATTGTTGAGGCGGCGGAAAGATACAATCCGGCAATTTTAGCCGAATATCTATTGAATTTTTCCAGAAAATATAATGAATTTTATGGAAAGTGTCGAATCATTGGGGAGCCTGAAGAAGAAAGAAGGGTATTTTTAACACAGGTTACAGCGAAGATTTTGAAAGATGGATTGAATATTTTGGGTATTAAAACAGTAGAAAAAATGTAGTATGAAAAAATATTTTCATAGAAAATTAATTCGCGATAAGATACCTGAAATAATTGAACAAAATGAGGGTCATTGTGAGACTAAAGTATTAAATGATATTGAATATGAGCTTGAATTAAAAAAGAAATTAATTGAGGAAGCTATTGAACTACAGAGGGCAAAAGATGAAGAGATAGTGGGAGAATTGGCTGATGTTTTGGAATTGGTAAAATCGATCGCATCTTATAAGGGAGTTGAATTTTGTAAAGTGGAAGAAAAACAGATTAGTAAAAAAGAAAAACGAGGTGGTTTTGATAAAAAGATTTTTCTTGAGTGGTCTGACCAAGAATCTGGTAAGTGATATAATCCACTTTATGGGTATAAAAAAAGTAGAAAAGATTGAAGTGTTGGGGTTTGTTGACGAATTAAAGAGGAGAAGAAAAATACTTGATGATTTTGATAAAAGGATAGCTGATATTTATATTCCAAAAGTAGAATCTCAAGATAAAGGCGTAGTAGTTGCTAGAAATAAATCAAAATAATATTATCCGAAAATCTTTTTATAGATTTCGGAATAATGAGAAACGGGGATAAATTTGATGTCTTTTTTTACTTCTTTTGGAATGTCTACTAAGGATTTTTTGTTGTCTTTGGGAATAAATATTGTCTTTAAACCAGCACGATGTGCGGCGAGAGATTTTTCCTTAAGCCCTCCGATTTCTAGTATGTTTCCACGTAAAGTGATTTCCCCCGTCATTCCAATATCATGAGAAATTGCTTTGTTGGTTAGGGCAGAAATAAGGGCGGTTGTAATAGCTCCCCCAGCCGAAGGACCATCTTTTGGGGTGGCACCCTCTGGGACATGAATATGAATATCAATCTTATGAAAATCCTGCTTTATACCCCAATCCTTTGATTGTGAACGAACAAAAGATAAAGCTGCTTGACAGGATTCCTTCATAACTGAGCCAAGCTTTCCGGTTAAGATTAATGACCCTTTACCTGGCATTATGTTGACTTCAATGAATAAAATATCACCACCAACAGAGGTCCAAGCAAGACCAGTAGATACTCCTACTTCATCTTTTTTACCTTTAAGTTGAGAAGTAAATCGTTCTGGTCCTAAAAATTTTTGTAATAATATTTTATTGTTTACATCAACTTTTTTTGACTTTCCAGAAACTATTTTTTTGGCTGATTTTCGGTATATGGCGGCAATAACTCTTTCCAAATTTCTTACACCTGCTTCCCGGGTATATTTATCAACTAAATAACGAAGTGTTGAATCACTGAACTTTGAAACTTGGGACTCTTTTAACCCGTTTGCTTTTAATTCTTTGCTTGCAAGGTACTTTTGGGCGATGTGAAATTTTTCATCTTGGGTATATCCGGGAAAAGAAATTACTTCAAGTCGATCACGAAGCGCATAAGGAATTGATGAGTAGTCGTTGCCTGTGAGAATAAAAAATACCTTTGACAAATCGAGAGGAAAATCTAGATAATGATCAGTAAAATTGTTGTTTTGTTCTGGATCAAGAGCTTCAAGTAAGGCGGCAGAAGGGTCTCCGCGGTAATCGGAACCAATTTTGTCAACTTCGTCTAGCATAAAAACCGGATTCATTGATTTGGCGTCTTTGATTCCATTGACAATTCGACCAGACATGGCACCAACATAAGTACGACGATGACCTCGAATTTCTGCTTCGTCACGAATACCACCAAGGGAGGCACGGACAAATTTACGACCAAGTGAGGAGGCAATTGATTTGCCAAGTGATGTTTTACCAACACCGGGAGGCCCGATGAAACAAAGGATGTTTGTAGTCTTTGAATCACTATCTTTTTGTTGATTTTTTAACTTTATAACAGATAAATATTCTAATATTCTTTCCTTTATTTCTTTTAGACCATAATGATCTTGGTTGAGAATTTTTTCGGCATTTTTTAGAGATAAATCAGAGTTGTCATACTTGCCCCAAGGCAGTTCAACAACACTTTCTAAATAGGTCCGAATATAGCTGGCTTCGGGAGCCATTGATCCCATTTCAATCATCCGATTATATTCTTTTAAAGCTTTTTTCTTGATATCTTTGGGCATCTTTGCAATCTTTATTTTCTTCTCTAATTCATCTGTTTCACTTCCGGAACTTTTACCCATTTTTTTAAGCTCTTGTTCAATTTGATGTTTTCTCTCCTCGAGGATGTTTCGTTTCATGGCGCTATTGAATTTGGCCTGAGTTTTTTCTTCAATGCTTCTTTCGAGATCAGCAACTTTCATCTCTTGGATTAACAATTCAGTTGCATGTTCAAGACGCTTTGAAACTAAAAGAGTTTCCAGTAGTTGCTGTTTTTCTGATACTTTTGTATCAACGGTAAAAGATACCTGATCGGCTAAATCTGAAGAAGAAACACCTGTACTGAGTTGCATCATAGCTGGTAAATCAAACTGACGACCCAGAGCAAAGGCTTTTTTGAGTTGTGAGAGAATGGCTTCGGCTGCTTTTTGAACATCAACAATTGGTTCATTGATTATGGGTAAATCTTCATACTCGGCTAAGATAAAAGGTTCAATCTGAATGAAATTGGTAATACTAATTCTGGAAAGACCTTTGACGATAGCATGCATACTACCATCTGTTTGAAGAACATGCTCAATTTTGGCGATTACTCCAACATTGTAAAGATCGTCTATATTTGGTTTTTCAGTATTGGCACTCTTTTGGGTGGTTATTAATACTAGTTTATTAAATTTGTCATAAGCTTCAAGCAAAGAATTGCTTGATTCTTTTCTTCCAAAAAACAACGAGGTTTCAACTGAGGGAAATAAAACAACATTGCGTAAAGGTATGAGAGGTAAAACTTTTTTGGTGGTTTTTATATCTTCTGGCATGATTAGCAGTCTATCATTTTCTCTGCTAAGAGTAAAGTAGAAAATGAAGGTTTTTATAATTAGAAATTTTTCGTGTTTTAAGATAAAATATGGACATGGAAGAAAAAAAAGGAAAGAAGTATGGTTTGGTCGTAATTCTTGGGAGACCGAACACTGGCAAGTCTACCCTACTTAATGCCATCATGCAACAAAAAGTTGCCATTACTTCTCCATTGCCCCAAACAACAAGAAAAAATATTTCATCTGTTTATGAGGACGATAGAGGAAAGATTTTGTTTACAGACACACCAGGAGTTTTGGGAAAGATAAGTGATTTAATGGGAAAAAGGGTCAATCAAGAAGCACCAAAAACTTTGAATAAGGCTCAAGTAATAATTTGTGTAGTTGATATTTCTAGACCGAAAAGTGAAGAAGAAAATAAAGTAATTGGATTGATAAGAAAGGTCGATGCTAAAAAAATACTAATTTATAATAAAACGGACAAGGCTGTTGGGAGTAAAGATCATTTTGCTGATTATAACTATCTTGAGGAAGAATTTGACAAAGCGATATCAATATCTGCTTTAAAAGAAAAAAATGTTAAAGCCGTAATTAATGCAGTATTTGATATATTGCCACTGAAAAATGATAAAGAATTAGAGATGGAAATCGCACTAAGACAAGACAGTACCAAGCCAATGACAGGAATGGGTTCAAAAGAATACGTTGAAGAGATTATTAGAGAAAAAACTTATTTATTTTTAAGAGAAGAGATTCCTTATACAATTTTTGTGGGAGTCGATAAAATTGTGGATAAGAAAAAATTAATTCTAATTTCCGCAACTATTTATACCAATGCTGATCGATATAAAAAAATGATTATTGGTAAAGATGGTCAAAAAATAAAAGAAATTGGTTACAATGCTAGAAAAGAATTGGAACTGATGTCCCAAAGAAAGATATTTTTGGAATTAAATGTAAAAACAGATAAACACTGGATGGAAAGAGTTCAAGAGATGTGAGATTGACACTGCAAGCTAATTCATCTAGACTGAATTAGTTATTATTTTTTTAAATTTAAAATATATGTCAAAAACAGGTAAATTTTTTTTAGCCGGTATGTTAGGTGCGGTTGCCGGAGCCGTGGGTGGTTTGTTGTTGGCACCACAGAGTGGTAAAAAGACTCGACGAGAAATTGTAGAACTGGCAAACGAAATTGCTTTAAAAATAAAAACAAAAGCCGATGACACTCGTAATCAAGTTAAGGATATATATGGGAAATATACGGAAGAAGGTAAGACAAAATATTTGGAAATAAAAGATGCGGTTGTAGCAAAGGTTGCCACAATAAAAACAGCTGGTGAGGAAATTGACAGAGAAAAATATGGTAAGGTTGTTGAAGATGTAGTCGCCGATTTTAAAGAAGATTTAGAAGCTACAAAGACTGGTAGTACAAAAATAATCAATTACTTGAAGAAGGACTGGGAAAAAATAAAGAAAGCAATTGCATAAAAAATTTAAAATTTGATTATTCAAAAATTGTGACAAATAACAAGAGTTTTAAGCTTGCTGCGGGTATATTTGGGATTGCAACTGGAGTACTTGGTGGAGTATTGTTAGCCAGAAAACTGAGACAAGAGTCAAAGGAAGATTTCATCGCTAAAATTCGAGATATTTTTGGTATTTATAATGAAGAATTTAGAGATAAATATCTTAAAGTTAAGAATAAAATTGAGAAAAGTGTTTTGGAAATAAAGATGTCAGGAACTAAAATGGATAAAGGTAAATATGAAAGTATTGTTGATGATATTGTCGCCGGTCTGAAACATGAATTAGAAACTACAAAAGAAAGTTATTCAAAAATTTCGAGCTACTTGAAAAAGGATTGGGATAAGATCAAAAAGATGCTAGATGAATAATTCATTAAAAATATTGTCCAGAATTTACTTGAATTTCTTTTGTTAAAAGGTCATTTAGTTTTTTAATGCTTTCGGGATTAATGATTGAGATAGAAAGTTTTGCCCCTAATTCTTTTTGAAGTTTTTTTACATTTTTTTCTTCGAGAATATCTGATTTTGTTAGGATAATTATCTCTTGCTTATTCTTTAGAGTTGAAGAATATTTACCAATTTCTTCGCGCACGGTATTGTAGTC
>DATMWB010000009.1:0-13639 GCA_035562735.1 Candidatus Methanoperedens sp. | reverse complement strand
CAACAAAAGAAATGTCTGATATTATTTAGATATTGATTATAAAAAGTAAAAAATCGATTGTTGCTGTTATTTTTGTGATTTTAGTGTTTTTATATTTTGTTATTAATCCTGGATTGGTTTATGCAAGTCTTTGTGTAAGTCAACCACCAATTGAAGTTTTACGTTTTCGAATAATGTTCGTCGTTTTTATTATTGTGTTTGTTGTGCTAATTGCATTGTTACGATTTCTTATATTGCTAGTTTTAAAAAGAAAAGATGATAGGATAAGAAGAAATATTATAAAAAGAATTAAAAAATGGTTGATATTTTTAGTTCTACTTCTTGTAGTACACTTACTGTCAAATAATCTTTTTTCATATGTTGTATATAACTATGTGGACAAAAATAGTCCAATACTTGAAGGACATACTATTCCATGTAATGATGACGAACAAAACTATATTTTATAAAAATAATTTCTAAAAAGTTAAATTGTTTTAAATTCATTCTAGTTAGTCAACATATTAGTCCTATAATATTGTTTTTGAGGAAAATTTTGGATATAATACTCAATGTAAGTTGTAATTTGTATAAAGAGAAATGGAAGTAATAAAATCTGGTATCAAAGAAAGTATGGATGTCGCTCGTTATAGATACGAGCATATTGTTCCAAAATATGTGATTCCGAGGGTGGCAAGACAAATTGCTGGGAGAGATGATTTGAGGAATTTGGATAAGAGAGAGAGAAAAGTACTGGGAAGGCAGGTAGCCTTTTTGATAAGGGAATTTGGTTACGAAAATTTGGCAATATTTTCAACTCAATTTGAAATAGATCAAAAATACGGAAGAATTAATTTATAGTTTAAAAAATTGTTCCCCTCCAAAGGCGAGCAGGCAGTGAGTCAACAAAGAATTATTGTTATCTGTACTCGGGTTTTGATCTACTAAGATTTAATTCGTTATTTACTAAATCACGATAAGTAAATTCTTGATTTTTTGGTATTGAGATTTTATTAATTTTGTCGTCTTCTACTGAAAATATTTTTACACCACTAGTGTTGACTGAAGTGACAACTTTTGCTTTTCCTTCAATAATTATTAGTGCAGCATTGTCATCAACAGCAAAGCCTGATTTTTGACCCGATTCTTTAATGATTCTTGGTAATTGTTCATTCCTGTATGGTTCTCGAATATGATGTGGGCTAAATAATCCATCAACAAACCCTAAGGTGGGTAATAAAATTAGTTGCTTATCTTCAGGATTATTGAAAGAGGGAGAATCTGAAGAACCAAATTTAAACCAACATATGGCACCGGCGCTTAATCCCGACATAACAACACCTTTTTCGTAGGCGTCCTTTAAAATTCTGTCTACACCATTGTTTTTCCAAATCTCAAGCATTTTTTGCGTGTTACCACCACCAACATAAACTGCGTTTGAAGAAAAAATTTCACTTTCAATTTCTATTTTACTGGGAGGATTGTCTACTAGTTTTAATACCGATGGTATTGCACCCAAACTTGAGAAATATTCATTAAATGTTTTCCAATAACCCTCTGCGTCATTACTGGCTGTAGGGATAAATAACACTTTTGGATGTTCTTTTTCCGTCAACTCAATTATTAGTCTATCAATTTTTTCTGTATCTCTCGTGATTATCTCACCACCGCCAATGGCAACAATTTTTTTCATTAAAAGATTATACCTTTTGTTTTAGTTTTCTTACACCGCCTCAGAGAGGCAATAAACAAGTCCTATAATGTTGTGTTTTATGCTTTTTGTTGATAAAATACCCCAACGTTCAGCAAAAGCGCTGAGTCAGTTTAACAATATGTTCTGTTTTTTGCCTAAAGGAGGCTTTATATGTGTGGTGGAATGCAGTACGGGACTCCAAATGGAGGAATTCCTATTCAGGATGAAATCCATGAACAATTTCCTCCAGAAGTAAAAAAAGCATGGGAAACCTTTCATGCGTGGTGGAGAGAACAAGATCGGCCGGTAAGTCGGACAACAATGCCAGAAGATATCAAACAAGCCTTGATGATCATGAAGGAAGCTCCTATTCCAGGATATGAAGGTGCCCACGGAAGTGACAGTTGTTATGTTCTTGGTGTGGAAGCCAATATGATCGATTAGGTCAAAAAATACAAAAAGGAAACTGGAAATCGCATGAAAGTGAGTGGACTCACCAATTAAAATGGTGAGTCCACTGCTCAAATTTTATTTCATACGATCTCTCCAGCTTCCTTTCTACCTATACAAATGTGTATTTGTACTGATGAGTCCGAAAGGATGAAAGGTAGTTATTTTCCTAATTTATTTTTATGCCCAGTGACCACGCATTTTTATTGGCAGTGTATTGGCAAGATTTCTCATAAGTAGTTCCATGCTTGGCGGATCGTTGGCAGTTTCTTGGATAAAAATATCTCCTATTCTGAGGTTTACTCTCTTAAATAAATTTGCGCCATCTCTATCGAAATTTTCTCCATAATGGATACCAAGTGGGATATATACCAAGGGGCTTAGCAATTTTCCGCAGGCAAGTATCCCCTTTTCTCCTTCCAACAAAACTCCAGTGTCACTTCGGTGACCTTCAGGATTAATCATTACTCCAGTACTTGTTTTTGATCTACCAAGAGTTTGTAGCCTTTTTATCCAGTTTTTGTATGTTGTACTAGCTTGTTCTTGGGTATAGCCAAATTCAGGATTGTCTATCTGATAAGACTGGATGACTCTGACAATTTCAACACCACACTTTTTTGCTTCGTTTATTAGCAAGGAAAATGTTCTACTTCTTGGCTCACTGGGGTCTGTATGTGAATAAGATGCTGGGGCAATAAAGTGTCTGTCTTGATGGCTATCTAGTCTTCTTGAGATATAGGCTTCAAACAAGGGGTCGGGATATGAAATGTGATTGGCGTAGGTTACAAAGCTTAGTTCAGGTCGTCTGACAAGCATATCTGAAATTTCGTGGATTTTTTGATGGCTGTTTTTGTCAATGTCAATTTTATAAGCAATTTCTGGTAGTAAATTGAAGGAAAAAAATCTTCTGAGTGGATGGTTTTCTTTGGACATATTTTGTAATTATATCGAATCAAGATGTAGGAACACAAAATTATTCTGTGTCATAATGATATAGAATGGAAAAAATAGTCAAAATTGCTTTGATAGTTTTTTTGTTTCTTAATGTTTTAGCAATCGATATATTTTTGTATTTGTTTTGGAATAAGGAGAATTTTATGTCTATGGTGCAAGGTGATAGTTGTCCTGCAAAATGCGAAGAAATGATAAAAAATGAATTAACAAACATAACCCCAGCTATGGTTACTCTTGTTCCGACAAAGGTAATATCCCCTTCTTCAACTGCAAAGATTGTTCAAAGAAATTCAATACAAAAAACTCGAAGCACTCAATATATACCTATCCCTGGAACGGGTAGTACTCTTGATAATGTTTGGACAGACTTGCCAGGAACGGAATTTTATATAAGTACTGATGATTATTCTGGTTTAGTTGGCTCGTATTTTGAGGCAAATATGAAACTATTAAATGGTAATGGTTTGGCATATTTAAGATTGTTTGATGTTACGGCAGGAATTGAGGTGTGGGGAAGCGAGGTGTCAACAAATAGCCAGAGTTTCACGTCGGTAAGTTCTGGAAAGTTGACTTTGCGTAGTGGTAATCATTTGTATCGAGTTCAGGCAAAAAGTTTAACGGCGGACACGACAGTTTTTAATTCGGGAAGAATAAAGGTTATTTTGGAAAATTAAAATATGAATTTATTTTTAGCAGCGGAAGCAAAAAATCCTCTATCTATTAAGAAATTAGAAGAAATGGTGGGAGGGTTTAGGGACAAAAAAATTGCTTATATTCCAACTGCGGCTAATGGTGACAAAGATGGGTGGGAGAAATGGAAAGAGGGTGGATCTTGGAATGTAATAAATACCCTTGGAGCTAAGGTAACTCTAATTGTATTGGAAAAATATGGAGACAAGTCTGTATTAAAACTATTGGAAGGACAGGATATTATTTGGTTTGCTGGAGGTATGGCTGGATATCTGATGTATTGGTTAAAAAGATGTGGAATTGATAAAAATTTAAAAAATATATTAGAGAAAAACAATTCTTGGTTTGTTGGTTCTAGTGCAGGTAGTATGGTGATGGGACAATCTTTGGATGTGGGTGAGTGGTTTTTTATGGATGAAGAAATTGGGTCTGTCGATATTAAACCTATGGGTTTTGTTGATTTCGATATATTTCCCCATTATGAGGAGAATTTATTGGAACAAATAAAAAAGAACCATAAAAGAAATAAATTATATTTATTAAAAAATGGCGAGGAGATAATTGTCAGAAATGGAATAATGGAATTGGTGGGTGAAGAAAGGATTTTGGTAAAATAGCTTATGAAAGCAAAGAAGTTTGAGCTGAATGATCAGGAAGGAGTAGTTAGAAAATTGTCTGATTATAAGGGAAAATGGGTTCTGCTATATTTTTATCCCAAAGACGACACTCCAGGATGTACTATTGAAGCTTGCAGTCTTCGGGATAATTTTCACTTGCTAGAAAAATTAGGAGTACAAATATTAGGGGTGTCAAAAGATAGCGTAAATTCACATAAAAAATTTGCAGAAAAATACCATATTAATTTTCCAATTCTGAGTGATGAAAGTTTGGAGACGATAAAAAATTATGGAGCATGGGGTATTAAAAAATTTATGGGACGAGAGTATGAAGGAATAAAGAGAATGAGTTTTTTAATTAATGAAAATCAGGAAATTGTCAAAGTATATGAGAATGTGAATCCCACAAAACATGCTGGGGAGATCTTAGGAGACTTGGAAAAAATAAAGGGATAAAAAGTATTTGTAGCGTTATAATAAGGGACGATGTTTAAGCCGAAATTGGAGAGAAATTTTTCATTGATGTTTTGGATTCAAGCGTTGACTGAGGTAAAAGTAATCAATGTCATCAGCACCCTATTTATGTTGTCGCGTGGATTGACATTAAGTCAAATTGTTTACTCAGGTGTGGCATTTTCGATTGTCACAATTTTGTCCGAAGTACCTTCAAGTTATTTGGCTGATAAATGGGGAAGAAAAAAAGTGTTGATAATCTCTGTATTTATAAGCTTACTGTATTGGGTAATAAATATATTTGTTTCTGGCTGGTGGTTGGTGCTGGCTATTGGAATATATGCATTGGCAAATTCGATGATGTCAGGAACTGATGAGGCATTAATATACGATACTTCAAAGGAATTGAAGACAGAAACTGATAGTTTAAAACAGCTGGGACAGTATTTTTCTGGACAAAGGATTTTTAAGATGATAATGCCAGTTGTGGCAGTGGTAATTGCCAAGGATTTGTCAAACCAACAATACATATATTTGCTGCTGATAGATGTTATTGCGAATATTGGAGCCTTATTTTTGTGCTTTTTACTTAAAGAACCAAAACATTTTATGGAATTAGAGAAAGTCGAAGCAGGGATTTTTAAGGATGCTTTGAATATTTTTAAAAAAAATAAATATTTATTAAAAAGTGTTTTAAATAAATCTTTAATGTTTTTAAGTACGTTTATGATTTGGCGAGTGTCTTCTGACTACTTTTTAAGTTTTGGAATGAGAGTAATTTTGATTGGAATTTCGACATCAATCATGCAAATTTTAATTTTTATAATAAATCAAAATGTAGCGAGGATATCGCCCCATATTTCTTTGGAAAAAAGAATTGATTCCTTAAATTGGGTAGTATTTATATCTGTAGGAATTTTTCTTCTTAATCATTTATGGTGGAGAAGCTTAATAATTTTGGTGGTTACATATATTGCTTTTAATGTGGCTCAGGTGGCGACATGGCCCCTATTTTCTCAACTTTTTAATAATGTTAGTAAATCTTATAATCGGGCGACGACGTTGTCTTTGGCAAATTTTACAAAGAGTCTTTTAGATATTCCAATACTAGTATTAGGTTCTGTTTTGATAGAAAAGGGCTATACACAGTTATTTGTTTGGTGTTTGTTGATGGTGCTTGTGGTCCAACTATTTTTTAGGGTTGCCTTGAGGAGTGGCACTGGCCGTTGATGGTAAAGAAATATTGCCGGTGGGGATACTAAGTGGAGCATCTTCTAAACGTTCTAAAACTTTCCAATCAATGCTTTTTGTATATATCCAGCCAGCGTAAGACAGAAAAATAAAAAAAGTTCCTAATAATAGATATCCCAAGGGGGTGATTTTGTTGTTTTCCATAATTATTTATTTCTTTTAATAGTATAAATGGTGGGGTACTTTAAGAAAATAGCAGGACATTCTTCGAGTAGATTTTTTTGAAATTCTTGATAAATTTTTTTGCGTTCTTGCTGGTCAAAAGTCTGCCTCCCTTCTTCTAACAGTTTATCAATCCGGGGATTATTTATTTTTGTAAGATTGGTTTTTGTCTGGGTGGAGTGCCAAAAAAGATATTGGTCTGGATCAGAAGGGATGCTTCCGTAAGCTAGAATGGCGTCGTAATTTTGAGTATCAATTTGACTACTGATGTGGGTGTTGACCTTAAGACCGAGAGTTTCTTCCCAGGATTTTTTTATTTCGTCGGCGATGTTAATTAGACGTCGGTCATTGAAAGTTAAATCGATGGATTCAATTTTGTTTTTGGAAAAAAATTCTTGGGCTTTTTTTGAATCAAAGGCATAATCTTTTACTGATGAATTGTATGCCCATGAGGTTGGTGAAATTGGTGACAAGGCTCTCTCGTTTAGGTCGTCTGTTTTTGGAGTAGCATAAGCTAGAGCTTGGCGAAGCTGTTTATTGTTTAATTTATTTGTATTCAAAAATATGGCTATATATTTTTGATCAGTGCGAATTTCTTTTGAGATATCTGTTTTGGGCCATTCATTTAGATTTTCAGGAATCGAACTTAATTCTATTTGATCGACCTCCCCTATTTTGTAAGCATTTAACAGGTCATTTTCATTTTGATAAAAGTGATAATAGATGGATTTGTCGGGTGATTTCAAAAATAGATTTTTTATACTACCATCCTGATAATTAAAACGGGTGACTTTAAATTCACCGAGCGAGTCAAAATTTTTTTTAATTAGAGGTAGGCTTAGAGTTGAAAGAATTGGGGCAAAAACTTTTTCTGTTTGGATGGTAATGTGTTGTGAATCGGAAGAAGTAATTGTTAGTCCGGGGATTTTGTAGTTTAAATCTTCCGCGGTAAATTGTTTCCCACTATGCCAGTGGATGTCGGAGTTTAACTCAAAGATATATTGAGTGTTGTCTTGTTGGATATCTAGATTTTTAACAAGGGGTGATAGTTCAAATTTATTATTTTCATTTTTTTGAGTCAGTCCATAGGAAATTTTGCTGATTATTTCTGTTGGCAAAGAATTGATGTTATATAAACCCTCAAGACCAATTTTTTCAATTGGTCGATTGAATTTTTGATAGATTGAGAGAATTTCTTGGTGAAATACTGTAAGTGCTATTCCCAAGATAAGTCCCGTTGTAAGATATATCCAATTTCTTTTTATGTATAAAAAGAAAAGTTCGAATTTAAATCTGATTTTGGTGATCATTTTTTAGATCAGAGTTTGGACAATTGATGAAATCAAGAAAAGTAGAATTATAAACATAGTAAGATTGAATAGAATTTTTTCCCAGCCACGACGCTCAGAACTTGTCTCGGAGAGGATATTGTTGTTCTCATTACTTCCCTTTGATTGTAGAAAGATTAGAGCTGAAAGGGCGATACAAATTATTATCTGAAAGATTGTAAGTGCGGTTTTCATAGTTTTTTAAAAATATAAAGTAGACTACTGATTATAAAGGATGTAAAAAGATAAGCCAGGAAGTTGGTGAGTGAATAGTTGAATACCTTTAAGGAATTAACCGAAAAACCTGTAATTAAAAAAGTGGCGAGGTATAGGCCAAGGGTGTTGATGACGACTCTAATAAGTCCTAGGGTTAGAAAAGTTATTGGTAAGAGGAGAATTTTAATGATTGGTTTTAGAATAAGTTCAAATATGGCTAAAATTAAAGCCACTTTTATGATTGTTTCAATTTTGGGAGTAAAGGAAAGATTTCTCCAAATTTCGTTTTCAATGACGAGTGCGAAGGCGATAAAGAGGGTATATTTAAGAATTCTTTTCATGTATTTGTTTGGTAATAATTATACCGCTTGTTGTCAAAATAATAAGGCTGAGAACAATGGTGATACCAAGATTTATTAGATGTGGAGGATAATTTATTACTTGTGAACTTGTTTTTCCGTCTTCATCGGTAATCAGGATGTTGAGTTTTTTATTTTTTGGTAACAAAGACTTTAAAAACGATATTTTTGGTGAGGAGATTGATGCTGAAGAGTAGGGCAATATATAGTCTATTTGTTGATTAAAAGATAAGTTTGGAGATGAGATAGATATGTTTTTTAAAGAATTTGGTGTTGAATTTTGAACGATTAATTGGTTTTTTTGATAAGACACTGTGGGTAAAGTTTGATCTCCTTTTATTTCATCACTGGCAAATTCGATAAAAACAGATTTTTCACCAGCGTTATTTTTATATGAACCCGGAGGAAGTGGGTTTTGACTATCCAAACCATGGATAACGAAAGTTATGTGGTTCAAGTCAAGATCACTAAAATAGTCGATTCCGTTGGTTGTTTTACCCCAAGTTGGGTCAATGGCCCTCCAAGTTTTTTTAGATGAATCATAATATTCTGGCCAGGCGTGAAGAACATCGCTTTGTGAGTTTACAGGTTTAATTTTTGGATTGTTCGAATAAGCAAAACCTTCAATTTCTCTTGCAGGGATACCTTTTGCCCGAGAAAGAGTAACAAAGAGGTCTGTAAATTCGGTGCATAAAGAATTCTTTGGATTTAGTAACGCTTCAAGAGCACCTAAACGACCAGAATTATTAATACGTTCATAGTTGTAATCAAGAGTGTTGACTACAAAATTATAAATTGATCGAGGGTTGTTGAGAGTTTGAGCAACTTCCTGAATTTTTGGATTTGATACTGGCCAAAAACTTTGTTCAGACAAATAGTTTTCAGGTTTGGAAATTTCACTTGATTGGTGAAGTCCAGTTTTGATCTGACCGGTGGCAACTATATTTATTTCCTCACCACTTTTTAGTTGATATTTGGCTATCCAGTTTCCATCTGAATCGATATTTATTCCCTGTGGTGGTGGTGAAATGGATTGGTAGTAAACAGACTGGGAATATGTGTCAGGTATCAAAGCAATTTCCGAATTTATTGTTGTGTTGCTGGGATTTCTTAGACTGTAGTTTAATTTAAAGTTAAATAATTGATAATTACCAAGAATAATTAGAATCTTGGATCTAGAATTGTCTTGGAAAGTAATGGTGTTTTGAGTAAGACCATCTTCAAATTTTACAGGGATTGATGAAAAAGATAAGCTTCCAAAATCAGAAGGAGTTTTTATTGTAATTTTGGCATTTTCAAGCGAATTATCACCCATTTGTGGTAAAGCAATCTCCCATGTCTTCCCTTTGTTTTGAGCAAAGTTTGAAATCCTGTAAATTAGCTTGAAGGTATTGATTTGTCCTTTTCCAACTTTGGGTTTATTTAAAGTAAGGCTAATTGAGGAGTTTTGATTCTCATCTATTGAAAAATTTGTAAGAATGTTTCCTTCACTATCAGTGGCGCTAAGGTCACTGAGTGGTAGACCTTGTATTTGGATTCGATATTCGTGGGGGTATATCTGAGAATAATTATTAGTGATGTCAACCTGATGAGTGACGGTCGCTTGGCCGGCGTTATTGATAAGATATTCAATTTTTTCATTTATTGAAAAATCGGAGCTGGCAAAAGATGGATTAGAAGTGAGAAGGGTGAGACTAAAAAGGAGAAACAAAAGACGTAAAAACATATCTAATATTAACATCTATTAAACAGTTGACTTCGGGTATTGTTCGTGTATTATTAATACTATGCCAGCAATAGTATATAAAAGACAAAAAGAAATTTTGGATTTGATTGCAAATTCCATTGATAAGTATGGTTATGCACCAACCTTGACCGAAATTGCCCAGCACCTAGGTCTCTCATCACTGGCAACGGTTCATGAGCATTTGGCTGCATTGGAGAAAAAAGGATTGGTTAGGAGATATAGAGGGGCAGTTAGAGGTATTGAATTGCTCGATAATACAGAAAAAGAACATGAAGACAACATAGAGTTGCCTGTTTTGGGTTTCATTGCTTGTGGGGCTCCAATTGAGCCTTATACAGACCCAAATGCGACCTTAATGGTTTCATCAACACTGATTAAGTCGGGAGATAAATCCTTTGTTTTACAAGCCAAAGGAGACTCAATGATTGACGATGGCATCTTGAGCGGTGATTATGTTGTAGTGAAGGAACAGAAAAATGCTAGCAATGGTGACATTGTTGTTGCCGTACTTCGAAATGGTTTTGCCACATTAAAACGTTATTATCAGGAAGCCAATAGAATTCGTTTACAACCAGCCAATTCAACTATGAGTCCGATGTATGTGACTGATGTGGAAATTAGGGGTAAGGTAGTGGCAGTGATTAGACAGTTTAATTAAATGAATATGAAATGTCCAAAATGTGATCAAGAAATGATTATTGAGATTGGAGAGTCACCAGCAAAATTAAAAACGGACGAAATTTTTAACAGAACAGTATATTGTTGTAAAAAATGTAATGTTTATGTTGGAGTTTATTTGCCATTAAGTAACTAAATTATGCTTTATATAATCTCAACCCCAATTGGAAATATGAAGGATATCACATTGAGAGCTATCGATATGATTGAACATGCCGATGTTTTATTGTGTGAGGACACCAGAAAGACGGGGGTTTTATTGAAAGAATTAAAAATAGTAAATACTCCGAAGTTAGTATCTTTTTATGATGAAGTCGAGAGACAAAAAATTCCCCAAATCGTAGAGATGTTAAAGGAGGGTTTTGATGTTGGTCTAGTGACCGATGCTGGGACCCCCTTACTGTCAGACCCAGGTTGGCTTTTAATAAGAAAATGCCAAGAGCTAGGATTGCAATATACAGCAATCCCTGGTCCATCAGCAACCATTAATGCCTTAGTACTGGCTGGATTACCAATGGGTAGATTTTCATATTTAGGTTTTTTACCAAAAAGGGATGGTGAAAGAAAAAAGATTTTAGAAATATACAAAAATATTGAAGGAGCAAAAGTCGTCTACGAGTCCCCTCTCAGAACTGAAAAATTAGTGAGTGAAATTAAAGAAATTTATGGGGATAAGGTTGAAATTAGGATTGTCAGAGAAATGACAAAGAAATTTGAAGAAGTAAAAAAGGATTGGGATGGAGATATCCGCGGAGAGGTAGTAGTAGTTTTTGCCTAAACTATCTTTTCTTTTCTTTCTTATCCTCAAGTCGTTTATTTTCTGCCCAAGCGATGATTTCGCGGGTGCGATCAATAGCATCAGGTGAAACCGAGATTGAGGTAATCCCCCATTTGACTAGCTTTTCAACTAAGTCAGGATGGTTACTTGGCGCTTGTCCACAAATACCTGCCATGATGCCGGCTTTTTTAGCTTTTGTCACTAATCTTTTTAATGACCAAAGAACAGAAGGATCAAGTTCATTAAAGTCTTTGGCAATTTCACCGTTGTCACGATCTAGTCCGAGGGTAAGCATGGTTAAATCGTTACTACCAATTGAGATACCATCGATACCAACTTCGATAAACTTATCAAGCATAATTACATTTGTGGGAATTTCTGCCATCATGAAAAGCTTGAAGCTAGGACTACGTAATAGTCCAGCGTCAGTAACGATTTTTTTGACTTTTATAAGTTCTTCTGGAGAGCGGCAAAAAGGAATCATTAACCAAAGATTTTTTAGATTATATTTATTTCGAATCATTTTGATGGCTTCTAGCTCCATATTGAAGACATCCGGAGAGTTTATGTAGCGAAGCGCACCTCTAAATCCAAGCAAGGGATTTGGTTCTTCTGGTTCAAATAATTTTCCCCACTTTAAATAACGATATTCGTTGGTTTTAAAGTCTGTGGCACGATAAATAACAGGTCTAGGATTAAAGCTTTTGCAAAAATCAGCCATACCTGAGGCTAATCTTTCAATATATTCTTTTTGACGCCCCTCTTGGATCATTCGTTTTGGATGAACTCCAATGTTGGCAATCATAAATTCGGCACGGAGAAGACCAATACCATCAACGTTTCTTTTACTGATTTCTTTGGCTAGTTCTGGTTCTCCTAAGTTTACGTACAGCTTGGTAGCAGTTTTTTGGTTGGTGTGAACTACTTTTTTGATAACAATACCTGAACTTTGATCACCACTATATATTTTTCCCGTTGTACCATCAACCGTAACCAAATCTCCTTCTTTAATAATTTTAGTAGCATTGCCGGTACCGACTACACAAGGAACTCCAAGTTCACGGCTAACAATTGCGGCATGAGAAGTTTGACCGCCCTTGTTGGTAATTATGCCATTTACCTTTTTCATAGCAGGAACGAAGTCAGGTGTGGTCATGTCGGTAATTAATATTTGTCCTTTGACTACTCGGTTAATTTCTTTGGGACTTTTTATAATTACTGCGACTCCAGAATTTGACCCTGGACTAGCTGGTTCACCAGTGAGGATGGGAACAAGATTTTCATCAATTTTTGTTTGTTCGTTGATATTTTTTTGGCTGACATCAACGGTGGTAATGGGTCGGGTTTGCACAAAATATAGTTTATTTTTTTCGATAGCGAACTCAATATCTTGGGCTTTACCATAGTGGTTATGAAGTTTTTGTGCAAGTTTCGCCACTTTTATGGCCATATTGTCATCAATTTTAGCTTTGTTTTGTTTGTATTTAGGAACCTCCATTTCTTTGTTACCTTCTTTGAAGCGAACCAATTGCACATCCTGATGAACACTATTTTTAAATTTAATTTCCCAATTACTTTTGTCTATGAGGTGTTGATCGGGGGTGACAATACCTTGAACAATATATTCACCTAGACCCCAAATAGTTTCAACAACAATTTCATTTCTATTGTTTGACACGGGATTGAGCGTAAAGGCAATACCAGATATTTCGCTTTGGACCATTTTTTGAACTGGGACAGCAACGCCAATTTTGAAATGATCGTAATGTTTTTTTACTTGGTAATAGAGTGAGCGAGAGGTGAAGAGAGAAGACCAACAGTTTCGGACTTGTGAGACAACGTTTGAAGCACCCATAACATTTAGAAAAGTGTCACCCTGACCAGCAAAAGAAGCATCGGCACTATCTTCAGCGGTGGCAGATGTACGTACGGCGACCGGAGCATCTTTTAGACCACCAAAAGAACACAGTTTTTTATAGGCAATCATAATTTCCTGAGCCATATCCTCAGGTACTGGAGAAGTCCGAACCAGTTTTCTAATAGATGCTGAGGCTTGGGCAAGTTGTTCGGAATCATCAACATCTGTGGCATCTAAAATAGCTTTAATTCTGGGTTTAAGTTTATTGCTTTCAATAAACCTAAAGTAGGCTTCAGCAGTAACACAGTATCCGTTAGGTACAGGTATGCCTAAATTGTACATTTCTCCCAAGTTTGCACCCTTACCACCAACAATATTAACGTCTGAAAAGTGAATATCTTTGAACCATAAAAGAGAGGGTACTTT
>DATMWB010000008.1:0-26916 GCA_035562735.1 Candidatus Methanoperedens sp. | reverse complement strand
CCGCTTCCCTACTTACAAAGATCAAGCAAATGTATACGTGATTTATCGCTCCAAAAGTCCGTTGGGAGCACTTGAGGAAAGTAAAAAAACAGCCGCTCTTATGGGGTTTATAAAAGAACCAAGAGAAGTGGCAACAGGTGTCTATCTATTTAATGACCCAGTTACCAATAGAAGCTTGGCTATGAATGTACTTGAAAGTAGTTTTAATCTCAGTTATCCCTATCTCTCCGACCAATTACTTCTAAATCCTGAACAAATGCCAAGTAAGGAGGAAGCAATAAGTATGGCCAAAAAATATATTCAACAAGCAGGTAAACTAAGTATTGATCTAGAAGAGGGTGAACAAAAAGTCAGCTACTGGAAAATTAATTTTGATGGGTTAAAACCCGTTGAAGGTTTGTCGGAATCAAATATTATTCGAATTGATTTTTTCAGAAAAAAACTTGGAGATGGAGTTGAAATGGTATCAACAGAAATAGATAAAGCTTCTGTCTCGGTACTAGTATCAGGATCTAGTGTTAGTTCAAAAAAAATTGTGGAGGTAAATTATCGACATGTAGACGTGGATACTTCAGCAGCTTCTTCTTCGACTTATCCTATCAAAACCAGTGAAGAGGCCTTTGCTGAATTACAAAGTGGTAACTACTGGCCAGCAAATGATGTGGAAGCAAAAAGTGTCATCATAAGAAAAATATATTTGGCTTATTTTGAACCAGTAAATTTAACTCAGTTTTTGCAACCAGTTTATGTCTTTGAGGGTGATGGAGGTTTTGTGGCTTATGTAAGGGCGATTACTGATAAGTACGCCAAGTAAGATTTTCTTTTGCCCAGTTAATAAGAATTTTAGTGTCATTAAATCTATCTTCACTTTGGGCAACAACTGAGATTAAATAATGACCATTGATGTTGATAAGGCCGATAAAAGAACCACTTGCCTCTGGTGTCCAACCAGTTTTTAGACCTTCAATTTCGGGAACAAGACCCAGTAACTCATTGGTACTGACAACATGGTGTTGCATCTGACCGTAAATATCACTCAAATTCATTTCTTTGGTTTTAACGTATTGACGTAAGGTGGGGTTTTGAGAAGCAAGACGCCCAAGCTGAGCTAAATCATAAGGAGTGGAATAGTGTTCTGGACTATGTAGTCCGTCGAAATTAACAAAATGCGTATTGTTTAAATTGTATTTTTTTACCAAAACATTCATTTGGTCTATAAAGCCATCAACACCTTTTGGGTGGTGATTGGCTAAATTGTAAGCTGCATCGTTGGCAGAATAGATTAGTAAGCCAGCAACCAAGGTCTTGATAGTTACTTTCTCGTCTGTTTTTAAATCCATAACTTTTCCGTCAACATAATCCGAGGGAATACTAACTACTTCTTCAAGTGGGTACACATTTAAAGCTGTTAATGCGGTAGCCAATTTGGTGGTCGAAGCCGGATAAACACGGACATTTTCGTTTTTGGAAACTAATATTTGGTTGGTGTCGCTGTCAAGTAAAATATAATAATTAGTTGAAAGATTTGGAATAATTTTGTTTTCCACAACTGGTTGAGAAGGGTGTTTAAAGGAGAATATATCGACAATTTTGGTGAAACGATAGGAGTTGGGAAAGATAGCCAGACAAAAACCGACACCAAAAATTAATCCATAATAAAAGTGTTTACGCCCAAACAGACTGAGATTTATTATTTTTTTAAACATAGCCCAACATCATCAAGTTGTTTCTGTTCAACTTCACTGGGTGCATTCATTAATAAATCGACACCGTTGCTACTAAGAGGAAAGGCATAAACATCGCGAATGTTGTTTTCGTCCATTAAAATCATTAAAAGACGGTCAATACCGATAGCCCAGCCTCCATGTGGAGGGGCGCCATAATGAAAAGCGTTATACATACCTCCAAATTTTTTGATTACCTCGTCTCTACCGTAACCTATTTTTTCAAAGGCCTTGACCAGCGTTTCAGGTTCATGGTTTCTAATTGAGCCAGAAGCGAGTTCGAATCCGTTTAAAGTTAAATCATATTGGAAAGATTCAATACTTAGGGGGTCATCAGCGTCTAAGGCCTTACTTCCACCCTTTGGCATTGAAAAAGGATTGTGGCCAAAGTCGAGCTTACCCTCATCATTAATTTCATAAAAGGGAAATCCGGTAACCCAAACAAAAGATAACTGGTTGGGATCTTTTAAATTGAGAGTGTCTCCTAAAATGTTTCGAAGATAACCAAGGGCTTTATTTGCAACTGTGCGAGTATCAGCAACAAGTAAGAGCAAATCCCCCTCCGTAGCTTTTAATGATTTAATAATTTCTTGCTGTAAATCTTTTGTTAAGAAACGAGATACACCAATATCTAAACCAGTAGCAGTGACCTTGGTATAGGCTAAACCTTTGGCACCCTTTTCTTTGGCTTGAAGTTCTAATTTTTCAATTTGACCTTTGGAAAAAGAAGCACCCTTTGGAACTACAATGGCTTTGATTATAGGTGCATTATTAAAAACGTTAAAATCAGTTTTGTTTTTTAATACTTCCGTTAAGTCATGAAGTTCAAGACCAAAACGAATGTCGGGCTTATCAGAACCATATTTATCCATGGCTTCTTGGTAGGTGATTTGAGGAAAGGGATAAGAGGCTATCTTTTTTTGAGGAGCAACCACTTCGTAGGTATCTTTCATTAGCCTCTGGGCGGTATCAAAGATTTTTTCTATTGTGGGAAAGGAAATCTCAATGTCGATTTGATAAAAAACACCGGCATGTCGATCAGCACGGGGATCTTCATCACGGGCACATGGAGCAAGTTGAAAATATTTATCGACTCCAGCAACCATCAGCAGTTGTTTGAATTGTTGTGGAGCTTGGGGAAGAACAAAAAATTTCCCTTTATGAATTCGTGAAGGAACAAGAAAATCACGGGCACCTTCGGGAGAAGTAGAGGTTAAAAGAGGAGTAATAATCTCGGTAAAGCCATTTTGATCCATCCAGTTTCGGACAGCAAGAATGTATTTATGTTTTTTTTGAATAATGTTTTGGAGACGGGGACGACGTAAATCAAGATAACGATATTTTAAGCGGAGAGATTCGTCCAACTCGGTTCCGTCAGTATCGAGAGGAAAGGGAGAGACTTCACACTGATTGATAACTGATATTTTTTCACAGTTTATTTCGATGCCACCTGTAGGAATATCCTTATTTACGGCTTTTTGCTCACGGACGATTACTTGTCCTTCGATTTCAACAACCCATTCTTTACCTATTTTTGTGGCAACTTCATGAACTTCTTTTGAGCTTTGGTCATTTATAACCACCTGGATAGTACCCGTCCAATCTCTAAAATCAATAAATATCAATTGACCGTGGTCACGGATATTGCTGACCCAACCCTTTAACAAGACTTTTTCACCGATTTTTTTTAAGCATTCAATTGCTTTTGTTCTTTCCATAAATTTATTAATTGTATTATATATCCCGATAAATCGGGATAGTGTCTTTAGGAAAATTTTTTCACTTTCGTTTAAAATTTCACCTAAAGAAGCTAAAAAATAACCCCGAGGTGTCTTCGGAGTTACGAGAATACGAAAAATTTCTTTTCGTGCTCCGTAAATAATAACGACACACGTTGAAGAATTTATACGGCTCTTCTTCCGTAGGGTTCTAATGAGTGATTAACTTTTCTTCCCTCAGCATCGGTGGTGTTGGCACCTCAATCGCTTATGAATATATTCTACTGCTTTATTATTTCTTTGACAATGAGTTGGGGGAAAGTGTGGCTATTCCATGTATTAGCATCAAGATAGGCGACTAGATTAATTGAATCCCCTATTTTTAGGTCAGGTTCTAGATCGGCTTTTTTAAAGGCAATGGCATCTATTCCACTAACTTTTAGTTTTAAGTGGGACTGGTTTTGACCCAAGATTTTTTTTGATTCAATTATTAAGTTTTCAAAAAGAAAAAGTGGTTGAGAGTTACCGATACCAAAGGGTTCCAGACTTTTTATTAATTTAATATTTTTTAAATTGATGGCGTCGATATCCATTTTGGCATCAATTGTGATTGATTTTTGAGCGGAATAGTTGAGTAGATGAATAGAGAAATAGTTAAGTAGTTTCTTTTTTAATTTGTGGATATTTTTGTCTAAAATGGAAAAACCGGCTGCACCAGGATGACCACCAAGATCGACAAAAAGGTCATTATATTTTCTCAATACTTCAATAATATTAACCTCGGGAATAGAACGACAAGAACCCTTGGCTACTTCTCCGTTTTTGGCAATAATTATAGAAGGTAAGGAATATTTTTCTGTCAGTCGTCCGGCAATTAAGCCAATAATTCCAGGATTATAGTCGTCAGCAATAAAAACTACTTTGTTTTTGATGTCAATATTTTTATCGGCACTTTCTAGGGATTCTTTTTGTAAATCTTGACGTTTCGTGTTGAAACTATTTAGAACTTTGGCATATTTATCGGCCTCCGTAGCATTCCGACTGCATAAAAGTCTAAGGGCATCTGTTGGATCAGAGAGTCGACCAACGGCATTTAGACGGGGACCAATTAGAAAGCCCAAATCATAGACTGACAGATTGTCAATTTTGGCACCAGATATTTCTAATAATTTTTTCAGCCCTGGTGAGGGATTTAACTTCAATTCTATTAGACCGTGAACAACTAGTGAACGGTTGATGTCTAATAATGGCTGACAATCAGCAACAACTCCAAGAGCTGCTAAAGAGAGATCGGCACTTTTGGAAAAATTCTTGGCTACAAAATAGGCCAAAGCAGCGGCTGACGTTTTGACTGAGTGAAATAAGGCGTCAATATTTTTTAATTTGCCATTGGCTATATGGTGGTCGATAACCAAAATTTTGATATTAGGATATTTTTTCTTTATTTTGGCAAATTCAGCATCGGCCACAATACCATTATCAACAGTTATTAAAAGGTTAAAATTAATATTTTTTTCTTTTTCTAAACGGAAAAAAGAGGAGGCTTTAAAACCATAACCATCAGTTTCTCGGTGAGGAATAAAAGGAATAATGTTTTTGTTTAGTGGATATAAAGATTGCCAAAGAATCGCCGTTGAGGTTAAACCATCAACATCATAATCGCCATAAATAAGGATATTTTTTTGCATATCAATATACTTTTGGATAAGTTTTATGGCTTTTGTTGAATCTAACTCAAATTCAGGAAAGGGTGGATTTAAAAATGTTTTTGAACTGGTAATTTGACGGTTTTTTAGCAAGAGGGTCAGAAGTGTTTCCAGCGGTGTTTCCCGAGTAATAGTTTTGTCGCTTAAAATATTTAATTTAACTTGCATATGCCTATTGTATGCTATACTTTGAAGATCAGAAAGCGTTACCTAGTTTCTGATCATATTATTAGTAAGGTTAAAGAATCGTAAGAGATTCGAAAAAAATGGCAAAAAAGCTTTTCGTAGGAAACTTATCCTACAACATGACAGACGACCAACTGAATGCGATATTCGCGCAATTCGGAACAGTTGTCTCCGCAAATATAGTTTTTGATAAATTCTCTCACCGAAGCAAAGGTTTCGGTTTTGTAGAATTCGAAACTGAGGAACAGGCTCAAGCCGCTCTATCTTTGGATGGTAGTGAGCAAGAGGGTAGAAATATCGCCGTCAAAGAGGCCCTTCCCCGTCCCGAAAGACCACAAATGTAATTTACATTTAAATTGATCTTTAAACCCGCCGATGAGGCGGGTTTTCGGTGGAGATAAAATATTACTTTATAAGGTAAAATCAACTAATGGAGAAAAGACAACTTCCTGAAAATGTTAGAAAAGTAATGAAGAAAGTCATTGATAATGGTGGAGAGATTTACGTGGTTGGTGGAGCAGTACGAGATTGGATTTTAAAGGCAGAAACAAAAGACTGGGATTTTGCGACAAATTTAACTCCAGAAGAGATGAAGAGGGTATTTCCTAAAAATAGTTTTTGTGAAAATAAATTTGGAACTTTTAGTGTAATTATTAATGAAAAGGAAATCTTTGAGATCACAACATACAGAACAGAGAGAGATTATGGTGATAAAAGGCATCCAGATGTCGTCGAATGGGGAAAGACCCTGGGGGAAGATGTTGAAAGACGTGACTTTACCATAAACGCCATGGCCATGGATATCGCTGGTGAAATTACCGATATGAATAACGGTCTTGAAGACATAAATAATCGACTGATTCGAACTGTCGGAAATCCTGATGATAGATTTTCTGAAGATGCTCTTCGAATGATGCGAGCAGTTAGAATTGCCTCTCAAATAGGTTTTTTAATTGAGGAAAAAACATTTGAATCAATCCAAAAAAATGCTAACTTGATTACAAATATTGCTGCTGAAAGAGTTAAAAGTGAATTGTTTAAAATATTGATGTCTAAAAAACCAGGTGATGGTTTGAGGCTTTTAAAAAATTCCGGTTTATTGACAGAAATTATGCCTGAATTGTTGGCAGGAGTGGGGATGGGTCAAAAGGGTCACCATATATATGATGTGTGGGACCATGAATTAGAGGCATTAAATAATTGTCAAAGCAAAAATCCAGTAACACGTTTGGCTACCCTACTTCATGATATAGGTAAACCAGCAGTGATGAAGGAAGAAAATGGAGAAAAAACTTTTCATAATCACGAGGTAGTTGGTTCAAGAATTGCTGTAAAAATAGGAAAAAGATTGAGATTGTCAAATAAGGAATTGGAACAGCTTTTTATTTTGGTCAGATGGCACATGTTTACAGTTGAGGATACTCAGACTGACAAAGCAGTGAGACGATTTATCCGAAATGTAACTCCGGAATATTTGGAGGAAATGATTTCACTTCGTCGAAGCGATAGATTGGGGTCTGGGGCGAAGGAAAGTAGTTGGAGATGGGAACTATTTAAAAAGAGGTTGGTGGAAGTGCAAAAACAACCATTTACAGTAAAGGATTTAAAAGTGAATGGACTAGATGTGATGGAAATATTAAATATAAAACCAAGTCGCCAAGTTGGAGAAATTTTAGACAAACTTTTTGCTAAAGTTGAGGAAAATCCGGAGTTGAATGTGAGAGAGGTATTATTAGAAAAAATAAAAAAATATGAGGATAATTAAATTGTTTCTTTTTAGTACAATTGTTGTTTTTACCTTTACAACTGTTTATTTATTAGCTACAAAAACTTTATCATTACACTGGATAACTGGCACACAAGGACACCTAAATTGGGCAAAATGTATAAATAATTATGGAATAAAAATAAATGAATATAAAATGACACTTTTTTGGTCTTTTAGGGATTCATGCTTCTAGCTTATAAATGCTAAGCGATGTGATTTTTTTTGGTATATCCTTCGTCGGTTCTTTGTTGGATATCCAGTAGAGAACCATCCTTCCAACGTGGTTGTCCTAGTAATCTATTTACCCTAACTTCAGGCATATCTATTGGAATATCAAGAATATTTTTTGGACTTCCATCGGGGAAAATCTGGATAAGTCTTAAAACTCTTTTACCATTTTCGTTGACAATTTCAGCTGTTCCAGTTTTTCTTTTATTTTCGGTCATTCTTTTTTCTCTTACTTAAAAGCATGAGAGGGATAGCAACAGCAGTAGAAGAATAGGTTCCACAAACAACACCAATAAGAAGGGCGGTAGCAAACCAACGGGTGCTGGCACCGCCCAGTACAACTAAGGCCAACAACATGAAGATAATAGTCATAGAATTGTTGATGGAACGAACAATAACTTCGGAAACAGCCTTATTTGATAGTTCCACCCAATCAAGTCGGAAACTAAGACTTTTTAGTTCACGAATTCGGTCAAAGGTAACCACAGTGTCGTGAACAGAAGCTGATAGAGTTGTTAAAAGTGCCGTGACAAAGAGAGCGTCGACCTCGGCACCAAAGAAATGACCAAGAACGGAAAAGCTACCTATCAAGATTAGAGCATCGTGGAACATGGCCAAAACTGCCGAAGCCCCAAAACTAATATCTTTGAAACGAGAACCAATGAAAAGCAAAAGAGAGAGGGAAGAAAGGATGATGGCAAAAATAGTTTTTTTGAGAAGTTCTTTGCCTAAAATTGGACCAAGAGTTTCGAATTGAAGATCAACCAAGTTTGGATCTAGAGTCTTTAGAGATTGGGTTAACTGTTCTTTTTGGTCAGGGAAAATATTGGGGAATTTCAAATTGTATTTGTCATCGTTGTTGCCAACTGATATTAAATCGATTTCTGATTTGGAAAAGATTTCTTTTATTGAATCAGTACTTGGTTTTGAGGGTAAAGAAATTTGCCAGGAAGATCCACCTGAAAAATCAACAGACCACTGAAATTTCCAAAAAATAATGGAAAATATTGACCCTAAAATGAGAAGAGAAGAAATAATCAAAAATAGTGGTCGAAATTTCATGATGTTCATTGTTTTTTTCTAGCTAAAACACGTAATAAATTGCGGGTGACAAAAACACCAGTAAACATACCGAGAATGATACCTAGTAGTAGAGTAACAGCAAATCCACGAACCATACCGGAACTATTTAAAAAATCCCAATTAAAAGGATTGAACAGTATTAGACCCGTGATGATAGTACAAGTGTTGGCATCTTTGATTGAAGACCAAGCACGCCCGAAGCCCAACTCCATGGCGTTGTTCCAAGACTTGCCCGAACGAATTTCTTCTTTCATTCTTTCAAAAATTAAAATATTACTATCAACGGCCATACCAACTGACAATATAAATCCGACAATTCCGGGAAAAGTTAAAGTTACTGGAATAAGACGGTAGAGGGTTAAGGTAATAAGTCCATAGATAATTAAAGAAAAATTTGCAATTACTCCTAATAATCCATAATTTCCAATCATAAACAAAAAGACTAGTCCTAAACCAATTAAACCGGCTTTGACACCCTTTTCTATGGAATCTTGACCCAAGGTGGCGCCAACCTGTGATTGTTGAATCAGTTTTATAGGTAAGGGCAAGGCACCAGCATTTAACTGAGCTGAGAGGGCTTTGGCTGATTTGATGTCAAAATTTCCGTTGATTACAGCTTCACCACCTACAATGATGTCATTTACCTGCGGTGCAGTAATTATTTCTTCATCCAAAAGAATGGCTAATCTCTTGTTTAAAAAATCAGTGGTAGCTTTTTCAAAAAGTTTGGCACCTTCGGAATCGAATTGCAGGGAAACCTCAACTTGGCCAGTGTTTGGGTTGGTGACTGGAGCAGCTTTGACTAGATGAGAGCCATTTAAGCCAGTGTCCTTCAGGGCATCTGAAAGAGTAGCCGTAGCTGTAGCCTCAGGAGGAATATCAAGAACTCCCATAAAATTGAGTTGAGCAGTTTGACCAATGAGCTTTATGGCTTCATTTATGTCGGTAACTCCCGGTAGTTCTATACTTAGTCTATATTTTTCTGATTGATTTGATATTTGGACGTTGGCTTCCGAGACTCCAAAGAGGTTGACCCGTCTTTCTATGTTTGTCTTTAAGGATTCAATAGCACTTGAGAGATCTTCTTTTTTAACATTTGAAGTGTCGACATCAAAAAGAAGTGAGGCGCCGCCGGCTAAATCTAATCCGTAGCGTAAGTCAAGGTTGGGTTTTATTTTGGATTCTCCAAGGTTAATTGAAAAATCTGGTTTATAAATTGTCTTTCCAAATAGTTCGATTTTTGCAGGAAGATTGATAATTAAACAAAGAAAAGTTGTTGCAATAATAGACCAAAAAATAGTTTTTATTCGGCGATTATTCCTTAACATAACCTAATGAAAGTTGGCGAGGGTGGCCGGTAAAAGTATAAGTAATAGAAGTCTTGCTTGATTTGACTTTGTATTGAGCCAAATCCCCTTCTTTGATGTCAAAGGATTTAATAACCTTGTTTGGTAGGGTTAGTGCAAGACTGTTGCCTGTTTTAATGACTTTTCTGATTTTATCCATTTAATTTTCTAAAAGGGCTGGGTTACCGATTATAACAAGAGGAGAAGAAAGGAAAAAGTCGACAATAAAGGGATCACGTTTATTTTGACGTAATTTTAATTCTGAATGATCCATAACCATATAATTTATCTCTACCTCACGCTTTTTTTCTTCTGCATGAATAGCGCTTTCAACTTCACGTATTGGTAGTTCACCAACAATAATTAAATCTATCGAATCAGGTCGGGGTTTTTGCCAAAGTAAAAATGAAAAAGAAACTAAAAGTAGTTTGGCTTTGTCTAGTTTTAGGGCTAAATCAGAATTTCGATATGCCAGAAGAAGCAAACTATTAAAAAGGTGGTGACGAATATTGGTGGTGTAATAAAGCCGATTGCCTCGAGTTTCTGAAAGCAAGATGTTGGCTTTTTTGAGATTTGCGAGTTCGCGTCTAACCGAATTGATTTCTTCTCCAGTTAAGCGAACTAGTTGTCGGACATAAAATAATTCTTTGGGATTTCCAAAAAATATACAGATTAATTTACACCTAGTTTTAGATGTTAAAACTGAATTTAGTGACGTTTCAACCTTCATAGCTAATCTTATTACCGATAGGTAATATTTCAATCCATATTTGACCTGGAATAAAATTAATTTCTTTGCCAGTACTTTTATCTTTAAAAACAGTTCGGCCCTGTCGAGCTGTTTTTGTCCAAGTTATTTCAGTTTTTTGACCATTGGAAAAATAGATTCCATTTCCAGAACCAATAACGGCATAAAGATTGTGTAAATGTTCATCAATCGATCGTGATTCCTTGGCAAACTGGATGATTAGGTTTTTGGTACTTATGGGTTGTTGATAGTTAAAATCAATTGCGGCAACGCCACCGTTTGAACGGAAGTACTTGTTGGTTGTTGGGTCATATTTCCAAGAAACTGCATAGGCCTTGTCTCCCCAGAAATCAAAACTGATACTTGATGCGGCGGGATTGACTGACTTGTCTTCGGCTTTAAAAGACCAAGAACGGAAAACCTTGTCCCATGAACTGTTGTTTATTTCGGTCATATTGGTTAAACCACGACTGGCGGCGACATCCCATAGTTCGGTTGTTGAACAATACATTGTATGCTCTGTGGCTCGGCTTTCACCAACTCTGTCGGGTTCACGTCGACAGGCTTTGTAAGAAAGTGAAAATTGGGAAAGATCACTCCAAGTTCCTTTGTTATTCCATCCATATTGGGAGATTTGTTCTATTGCTTGGGCTTTTTTATTTGTAGTACAGGGACCACCTGGGGTAGCTGCGGAACAGTTTGCACCACCAACATGGGTGTAAAGTGGATAATCTGAATATTCAGAGGCTAGATCAAGAAAATATGTTCTGGCTGATCTGACTGGACCAACGTCATATTTGTTGGGAGCACTGCGAACGGCGTTACAGTAAAATACTCCCATAAATCGGGTAATACCACCCTCGGCAACTGTTTCATAGACAATATCTGCATTGGTTAAACCAGATTGGGGACGTGAATCAAGATGGTTTTCTATCATCACCAAAAGTGGACGACGTGTTGACCAAATTGCTTGTTCTTCTTTGGTAAATTTTTCGCCATTGATGGGACATACTTCTGTTTTTGGACCTTCAAAAGTTATAAAACCAGTTTGTTGAGGAGTGGGGGTAATATCAGTATTTGAATCTGAAGTTTTACCAGTCACGGGCATTATTGTTCCAAATATCCAATAGGAAGCAAAGGCACCAAAAATAAAAATAAGGGTATAAAGACTGGGTTTAATAATTTTTGAGTTCATAAAATATTAACGACTAATAGCTTTTAATATAGCCGATTTTTCCTCTTTTGACAAAGTAATATTATCACCTTGACCATTCTTGATGGCCTTGGCATAAATGCGACTAAATGAACGGTGGTGAAGGGAGGTGAGCAAAAGTCCCGAATTTTCCTTGTTTAATAAGACAAGAATAAAGCTTTGATCGCCACCGACATCATCAAAGGGATTGAATCGGACCAACTTCATTTTTTCAATACAACCGGTAGTTTCGGTTAAAACTCCACCCTTTTTATTTTGTTGGCGATATTTTGTAAGAATAAGATACAAAAGATAAATCAGACCAATAAAATTAATAATGGTGAGTAGAGAAAGAAGCGTTGGCATAGCTTTGATAATTTTACCAAAGAGGCTCATGTTATACTGAAGTTGAATGAAACAGGCACAAAACGACAAACAAGATAATAGCCATTACTTACGCAAAGATTTAATAAAAAGTTTTGTTCTGAGCTTAGTGGCTATTGCAATCGTGGCTACAATGTATTATGTTTGGAAGTGAGTTAGCTTTAATTTACAAGGAGGTGAAAAGTAATGGCAGTTATTAAATTTTATTCTGTAAAATCAAGAAAGTCCGTTGAGGTTGACGTTTCTAAAGTAAAGAAAGTCATCTTGAAAAACGGTAGACCCGCAGCTGAAGCTATTGACCCAGAAACTGGTGTCAAAATGTTCAAAATATTATCCGCAGCTGATGCGGCCTTATTGTAGAAGTAAATAAAAATCCCCCTTCGATAAACTCAGGGGGGATTTTTTGGTAAAATAGGGTACTTCAAAGAGGTTGAAGGGCTTACCCTGACGAAAGCTAACGCAATCTGAGGGGAGGAAAGTCCGGACCACAAAAAGCAAGGAACCTGAAAATGTAAGGTGGGGCGTAAGCTTCAGGCAATGCTACAGTGACGAATACACAAACCGTCTCCGCAAGGAGATACGGCGAGTCGAAGTGAAACGAGCATCCTTCCTGTGGAAATCTCAAAGAGAGACGTTTGATTTGGCTTTTAAAAGTCTCAGGTAGAGAGAATAGATAGATAGCTCTTAAACAGAATCCGGCTTAACAACCTCTTTGAAGTATTTTTTTATTTGGTCAGAGTTTTGTAGATGGTATCAGCGGTTAGATAAAGTGGCACAGCGATAACGGCACCAACAATACCTCCCAACTGAGCTCCAGCGGCAATAAGGAGAATGGTTATGAGAGGATTGATTCCGACTGTTTCTTTCATAATTTTGGGAACTATGAAATTGTTTTCTAATTGTTGAACAATTATTCCCCAGGTAACACCCAACACACCAATCACTGGCGAAATAGTCAAGCCGAAGAGTCCAGCTAAAATTGCCGTCACCGTAGGTCCAATATTGGGAACAACTTCAAAGAGACCAGCGATTATAGCCAATGGTAATGCATAATTTACACCGATTATCAGATAACCAACATAGGAAAGAATACCCACAATCAACATGAGCATTAATTCGGCGCTAACCCATGTACCCAATCTTTTTTCTAGTTCATTGACAACTTCGATTGCTTTTGGACTTCTTTTTCCAAAAATATTTTTTAGATATTCATCAAAATTGTCTCTTTCAAGAAGTAAATAAAAAGTGATAACAAAAAACACAAATATCGATAGAAGGTTTGAAAATATTGAAAGAGCAGTTGTGGCTATATTACTGGGAAGATTTTCTAATAGTTTTAGTTGAGAAGAAAAGTCTCCGGAATTTAGACCCCAAAGACTAAAATTTTCTATAGCATTGGGTAAATTAGCAATTAAATTTGTGGATTGTTCTACAAAAGCAGGAATAATTCCAGCAACAGAAAATGAAATAGCAGTGATAATTACGGCATAAACTATCAAAATGGCCATGAATCTGGGCACCTTAAATTTTTGAATCCAATTGACTGCTGGATTCAACCCTTCCATAAAGATGTAACAAAGATAGACCAGAAGAATTAGGCCTCGAAGCTGCCAAATTACAAAAAGGGATATCAAAAAGACAACAGCGAAGATGATTGTCTTGTATGAAATTTCTATTTTTTGAGGTTTCATGACAAATTGTACCATTTTTTGACTGTCAATAAAGTGTGGCTCATACACTTTGAATCGGAAATATCGATAAAAACTATGTTTTTTTGTTTCTTAAACCAAGTAATTTGACGACGGACATAAGCATGTTCACCAAAACGCCATTTTTCAATACAACTGTCCAAAGATTTTTTATTCAAAAAATACTCTTTGAATTCTTTGTAGGCTAAAGTATTTAAACCTGGAACGGACCAAGAATATTTTTTTAATATATTTTTTATTTCACCCAAAAGGCCCATTTCAAGCCGTTTTTGGACACGAGCATCAACACGGGGATATAAAAAAGATGTGGGGGCGGTGAGGGAAAGATGGAGAATGTTAAAACTGGATTGCCACGCTTCGCTCGCAATGACGGACGATTTATTGTTCGCAATGACGGACGATTTATTGTTCGCAATGACGTCATTGCGAGGAGTGAAACGACGAAGCAATCTTATTTCGATTTTACGGATAAGACGATGTGGGTTGTGTTGTTCTGAATTATTGAGTGACTCAAAAGTTTTTTTGTCCAAAATTTGAAAAATTTTTTGAAGAGTTGGGGTGGATAACTTGTTTAAAAAAAATCGTAATATATTGTTTGGCTTAATAAAATATGTTGATTTATCTTGATTAATAATACTATCAATATATTGGCCAGTACCGCCGACAATTATGGGTAATTTGTTTTTTGAGTGAATTTCAGTAATTTTTTTTAAAGCCATTTTTTGATATTGTGCCACCGAAAAACTTTCCGAAGGAGGAATTAAATCAATTAAGTTTATGGAAAGATCTTTGGGATGATCTTTGCCTGTTCCAATATCCATACCCTGATAAATTTGACGAGAATCGGCGGAAATTAGAACACCATTATATTTTTTGGCCAATTCAATTGCCAAATCGGTTTTACCGGTGGCAGTAGGACCTGAGATAATAAGAATTTTTTTAATCAAGATTTACAAGATTTTTATATCTACATTTTAATGGACAGGAGGTCTGTTTACATTTTACTGTAAGAATTTCTTCGTTTGACTGGGGTGATTTTCGGTAAGTTATAACGGGGACAATGACAGGCTCTGTGCAGGCAGGTTGATCTTCGACTGGTAGATGAGAGGGTTTAATTGTGGTTTCAATAAAAACGGTTGTCATAATTATTTTTTAGATTGCATGGTGTCTTTTAAAAGGACAGTCGCCAGCAACTGTTGGACATGACCGTCTTTTTGAACATTCAACATCAAGTACAAACCACCTACCTTTTAATCCTAGGGTAGCAATGTTTTTTAATGGGGGTGGATTTGAACAAGAGGATTTTTCGGAATTTATCATCTCTGCGGGCGTATATTCTTTGTAATTTTCACCAATATATACAGGCATCTTTAGACATTAAATCTAAATTCAACGATATCGTCGGGATGCATGATGTAAGTTTTACCCTCATGACGGAGTAGACCTTTGGTTTTAGCTCCTTCCCAACCTTGGTTTTCTACGAAATCATCGTAAGAAACAATTTCAGCCATGATAAAACCATGCTGAAAATCAGTATGAATGGCACCTGCAGCCTCAGGGGCAGTGGCTCCTTGCTTGATGGTCCACGCTCGTGCCTCTTTGATGCCAGCGGTATAAAAGGACTGGAGACCGAGGGTTTCATAGGCCTTTTGAATTACCCGTTCGAGACCTGATTTCTCAACTCCTAGTTCTTTTAAATAATTCTTTTTATCTTCAGGGGAAAGTTCAGATAGCTCAAACTCAGTTTTGGCACAAACTGGGATTACATTTTCAAGAGTGGTTTTAAAATTATTGACATTGGCATAAGTGGATTCATCGACATTGGCAACAATAAAATATGGCTTGGCGGTGAGTAGAAAAAATTCTTTTAATAGAATTTTTTCATCTTCATCTAAATTTAGATTAACGGCCAATTTACCCTGTTCTAAGGATTCTTTTAGTTTTTTTCCCAAAGCAAATTTTTTGCTTTTTAATTCGGCGGCATTATTTTTATTGCTATCAAGATATTTGTCGATGCTGTCCAAGTCTTTGATAATTAATTCGGCACAAATTACTTCAAAGTCACCCTGAGGATCAACACTACCTTCTTTTACAATGTTGGCATCTGAAAAATTTCGAACTACGTGCATAATGGCATCGCAGTCGCGAATATTTGTCAAAAATTTATTTCCTAATCCCTCACCGGTAGAAGCACCTTTGACTAAACCAGCTATGTCAACAAACTCGACAATGGCAGGAACTATTTTGGTGGTTTTTACGATATCAGCAAGGACTTTTAGTTTTTCATCAGGGACTTCAACAACCCCAACGTTAGGGTCAATAGTGCAGAACGGATAATTGCTAGCATCGGCAACCTGGCGACCAAGAAGAGCGTTGAATAAAGTTGATTTGCCAACATTTGGAAGTCCAACAATGCCAATACTTAATTTCATAATGTGGATTATACCGTGATTAATTTAATATTTTGTATCTAATTTTTTAATCTGTAAATTCTGTATAGAAAAATACAAAGTTACAGTTTATAATCGGACATGGTAGAACATATTGAAAATAATGGATTATTGATTGTGTTATCGGGATCTTCGGGAGTGGGAAAAGATGTAGTGATGCAAAGTACTATTGAAAGGCAACCAACTCTAAAAAGAGTAATAACTTATTGTGCCGACAGAGGACCAAGGCCAAATGAGATTGATGGAGTTCATTATCACTTTGTTTCTGAAGAAAAATTTGACGAAATGATTCAAAATGGAGAATTTATTGAATACAATAAAACACCCGGGGTAATAAAGGGTACTGCTAGAGGTGATTTGGAAGAAGTTTTTAGTGGGGAGAAAGTAATTTGGAGAATTGACCCTGATAGAGCTGCTGGGATAAGAGAATATCTGACTAACAAGGGATGTGAAAACTTGGTCCCCTTGACCCGAACAATTTATTTGGGAGTACCCACAATCAGAGAGCTGTGGAGAAGAATAAACGAAAGAAAATCTGATGAAAGTAAAGAAAAAAGGGTCAAAAGATTAAAATTTGATTGGAAAACATGGAACGAACAGCAACATAATTTTGACGTTATGATAATGAATGAAACAGGAAAAATGGATGAAACTGTGGATCAAATTTTGGAATTTATTGACAGAGAATCAAAAACCGCATGCCTTCCGCAACTCCGAGATTTGGCGTTTGCGGATAATTAGACGTGGGTCGGAGTCGATAATTTTTTGGGCATCTTCTAAATAATTTTTGTCTTTGGTGAAAAGATACAGTTTCATCAAACAACCAGATTCCCAGACATTTATCAGAAAGGAATCGGTAGAATCACGATACTGTCTAATTTTTGTTAGCCCTGATGATAAGTTTGCCAGACCATTTTTAGTGTCACCCTTAAGACACTGGGCCTCACCTAAATGATATTGAAAATCCCCTTTTTCTGATTCTTCTTGGGGGTAAAGATCTAAAGACTTCTTGTAGTATTCAATGGCTTTTTTGTAATTTTTTTGTAAGATTTCCATTTCACCAAGGCGAAAATATGAGCGATATATTTTGTCTTTTAGATTATAATTTTGGGCGATTTCTAAAGATGATAAGGCTGAATAATAGGCGAGTTTTTTAAAGCAAAAATCATCTGATAACAAAAATAAATGCTTATAAGTAAGACAGCGACCACCAAGGGCTTCGACAAGACCGGAATAATTTTTTTCATTTTGATAACCAACAATTACTTCTTCATAAAGTTTTAAGGCATCCAACAACTTATCTTGCTCTCGTAATTTTTCAGCTTTTTGATGAAGTTGAAAAATATCTTTTTGTTTCATGATTATATTTTACAGGGTTAAGGGTTTTTTATTATTTTTTGTGAGGTACTCAAAAACATTATCGGGAACTAAGTCCTTCCATTCAGGTTTTCCTTCAAGCATTATTTGACGAACATTGGTAGCACGATTGTCTAAAATCTTGGGAATTATAACCTTAAAATTGTGACCATAGTTTACAAAACATTCCGAAGTGTAGGTATTTTCAGTAAAAAGACAGGTATTTGCTTCTTCTATTTCTGGAAAAAAACTTTTGACATGAGTAGCATAAAAAGGTGGGTCGTTGATATCTGGAATTGAAACAATTTTATAGGGAATGTTTAGCTTGTCTAAATTTGGTATTAAAAGAGATTGAACTTCAGAGGCGGTCAAAAAATTCCGACTATCAAAAACTGGTGACTGACCAACACCGATTAATAATTTTTTTATTCCCGAATTTATAACTTGATCTAAAAAACCAAAGTGGTGAAGACAGGGTGGTTGAAAACGACCAATAACAAGACCAAATTGATGGTTTATCTTCATTTATTTTATGGAGATTATTGGGGGTAAGTACCGCTTGTGTTCGGAATTAATTATTAATGTTTTTATCTTTTTTTTGAGTTTTAAATTTTTAGTTTTTCTACCTTGCAAAAAGTTGTCGAGTTCTTGATAGGAAAAACCTAGTTCTCCCTCATCGCTTTGCCCATCCCAAAGACCGGCACTGGGTTTTTTATTGATTATTGAGTCGGGGATTTTTAAAAATTTGGCAAATTCAAAAATCTCAGTTTTGTAAAGATTGGCAATGGGCTCTAAATCACAACCACCATCACCGTGTTTGGTGAAATAGCCAATTTCGAATTCTGATTTATTAGTGGTGCCAACAACCAATCCGTTGTGTAAGTTGGCATGAGCATATAGGAGAATCATGCGAACTCGGGACATGATGTTGGCATTTACAAATTTATTTTCTTGAAAATTAAAGTTATCAACAAGTGGTTTGATATCAATTTCTGTAGGTTTTATTTTTAAAAATTCGATTACTAGTTTTGAATCATTAATATCACTTTGTCGACCATAGGGCAGCATAAGTCCAAAAACTTTTTTGGGACCTAAGGCTTTAACACAAAGTGAGGCAGTAACAGCCGAATCAATTCCTCCTGAAATACCAATAAATACATTCTTATCCCCAACATAATTTTTAATATTTTTTACTATCGATTGTCGAACTTCTTGATAATTCAGCTGTCTCATAATTTTGATTTTATTTTTTTGAGTTCTTGATTAATTTTTTGGTGCCAAAATTTATATTTTTCTTTTATTGTCGATAATTCAGGAATCCCAAATTTTCTTTGCAAACGGTTGATGATAACTTCATCTTCGGGACGATATTTTATAAGCATTTTTTTGATGTCGCTTATTTTTTTGTAATATGGATAACTTTTGCTATGAAAACAATCAGCATAAGTGACAATTTCCTCCTCTAAAGATATGGGGATATTTGGATAGATACCAACACCATTGTGGACTAGGCAAAAACGAGATAAGGATTCGGAAATCCCTTCTTGATGGCAAAGTTCATATCCAAAGTGGCTGTGTTGAATATATTTTTCAATCTCATTAAAATTATCATCAAAGCATTTATAAAAACCTAAATCATGAATAAGGGCACCGGCAGTTAATAATTCTAAATTAATACTAATTCCATATTTACTAATTAATTTATTAGCGATTTGAAGTGACATTTCTCGGACAATTTGACTGTGGGTCCAAACTAAATCCAAAATTTGATTTTTATATTTTCCATGAGAGTATTTCCGGTGAAGTAAAAAAATTTGGGATTCGGAAAGCATAACCTATTTTACAACTAATAAGTGACAATGTTTCTTGGAATCTTATTAAATTACTCCAATTTTTCTTTGTTAGAATTACTTGTGCTTCGAAAATGGATTAAAATAATTTTTTTGCTAGTGGGAACGGTATTGCTGGTAATTATGACCTTTAAAATCCAAAAACCATTTTGGAGAGAAGAGAAATATGTCGAGACAGTTGTCAACTTTCAGAAAAATCAAGATATTTTGCCATATAGATTTAGGACAATTTGGTGGAATAAAACTATAATTGTTAAATCAATAGTCGGAAGAAGTATTGATATTTTATGGTCGGGAAATTATTTTTTTCTACCTTTAGTTTTGTTTATTTGGTTGATGCTTAAAAAGAGATGGTGGAATGTGGGACTAATAATTTTAGGGATAATTTTAATATCTATTGAGAAAGATCCAAATCCTGGTAAATATTTGTTGTGGCTCAGTCCACTATTTTTATCAGGACTAATTAGATGAAAAAGTTTGTCATATTTTTACTAATAATTGGTATTTTTTCAAGACTATATAAAGTTGATTCTATCCCCCCTCATTTATCAAATGATGAGATTTCAATTGCTTATGATGCTTATAGCATTGCCATGAGTGGAAAGGATGAACATGGAAATCCTTACCCTTTATCATTTCCTTCATACGGGACATATAAAGCACCTCTATACACTTACATTTTATCGCCTCTGGTATATATTTTTGGAAATACAGAGCTAGTAGTTAGATTGCCATCAATTATTGCTGGATTACTGACAATAGTAATAATCGGATTAATTGCTTTTGAATTAACAAAAAAACGCCAGATAGCAATGTGGTCTTCAGCACTACTCGTAATTACTCCATGGCATATTTATGCATCACGGATGGCCTGGGAGGCAAATTTGGCGTTACTGTTTTTAAGTCTGGGAATATATTTTTTAATGAAGAAAAACTTATGGTTATCTTCGATTATTTTGGTAATTTCAATGTATGCCTACCACACTGAATGGCTACTAGTTCCGCTAATAATGTTTGCTGGAGGAATAATCTATTTTGGGAAAAAGGTATGGAAGTATTGGCTTGTTGGCTTTGTATTGGCTTTACCTTTGCTAATTGATTATCTATTGAATGCTGGTCCTGGGGCAAGAGCAAAAACAGAAATGATATGGTCAGCAGAAGGGGCAAATATTTTTAGCATTCTAATTGAATTCATTCGAAATTATGCGAAATATTTAAATCCAAAAATATTGTTTTTAAATGGTTTGAACATATTGGTAAAAGACAATCCCTTTACACCTGGATTATTACTTTGGCCAATGATAGTACCAATATTTTTAGGTATTAAAAAGATAAAAAATAATTTTTTTTGGATTTGGCTTTTATTTTCACCGGTGACCGCGGCCCTTACGATTGGTGATTTTAGTCTGATTAGAAATTTAAATACTGTCGTACCTCTAACCATTTTAACTGCGGTAGGAATAGGTAGAATTAATAAAATTTGGTGGTCGCTTGTATTAGTTGTCTTGATTAATTTTGGATTGATATATTTTTGGCATTTTCCAAAGGAACTTGGAGAAACTTTTCAAGGATATCGTCCAATAGCTCATTTTCTAAAGTCAGTAGAAGACAGCACTAATGAAATTTTTGTTGATTATCGATATGGAAATTACCGTTGGGGACTCGGAAAGGAATATTCTGGAATTCCTTATTTATATCTAGCTTTTTTTCAAAAGTGGGATCCTTCAATTACTCAAAACCGAATAATAAAGGGTGGTGAAATATATTTTGGAAAATATATGATTGGTCAAATAGATTGGGGTAAGGACATTATTCGGCCAAATCGATATTTTGTGGTATCGGTAGGAAACCCACCTGAAGAAAATGTAAAAGACAAATTAGAACAAGTAGCCACTTTTGATAACGCTTCAGGAAAGATGGCGTTTGAAGTATGGAGAGGAAAATAAATTAAAAACTAAAAATCCCCCACCGAAGTGAGGGATTTTGATACGAGATTGCTTCGGAAGATTACTTCCTCGCAATGACGTGTATTTTCTTATTTGACCATTTTCTTGACTTTGGTACCAGGAATGTATCGAGGCATACGTCGAGCAACGATTTTTTTGGATTCTTTGGATCCAATCGCTTTGATGGTTTTAGCCTTGAACATTTTGGTTTTGAAGGTACCAAACCCAGAGAGTTTGACAACTTCACCAGAAGCAAGGGCCTTCATGATTTCATTTAAAAAGGTCTCAACAGAAACCTTGGCAGCTTTCTTAGACAGTTTAGCTTTTTGAGCTACTACTTCGATTAGATCTTTTTTGGTCATTTATTTCTTGAATTTATAATTCAGTTATCATTATTAGCTACTTTCCATTAAATTTCAAGTATTACCCTTCATTTTTAACCGCATTTTTATTGATTTTGCTACCAACGATAGTCGAAGATGTCCTAAGTTCTCGGATAACTGTCACTTTTATCTGACCAGCCCATTTGGCTTCTTCTTCGAGTTTATCAGCAATATTTTGGCTAAGGACTGTGGCTTCCTCGTCATTTACCGTCGAGGGCTCAACGATAACCATAACTTCTCGACCTGCTTGATAAGCAGCCACACTGATGACTCCAGCAAAACCCTTGGCGACTTCTTCAATGTTTTGCATTCTCTTCAAATACTCTTCATGGACCTCATAACGGGCCCCTGGACGGGCTCCAGATGCCGCATCACCTAAATAAACGAGTACTGACTCAACTGAGGAAAATGGCTTGTCCTCGTGGTGCTCAGCAACAGCATTGATGACAGCTTCTGGCATCTTATAATGACGAAGTAAATCAACACCCAACTCGATATGGGTTCCCTCTTGATCATTGATTACTTTACCAACATCGTGAAGAAGGGTTCCGAGCCTAACTGTATTGACATCGGCTTTTAATTCGTAGGCAAGAGCAACCGCAATCTTGACCGCTTCAATAGTATGTTTGGCAAGATTTTGACCATAGGAAAATCTAAATTTGAATTTTCCAATTTCCTTGATTAAATCAACGGGTAAACTGTAAACACCAATTTCCTGACAAATTCTTTTACCCTCGTTTAATAAAATTTTGTCCATATCAGCCCTTGTTTGAGCAACTAATTGCTCAATTTTAACTGGCTGAATGCGACCATCTTTGATTAATTTTTCGAGAGTTAATCGGGCAACTTCACGGCGAGTAGAGTCAAAAGATGAAATTCGAATATCGTTGGTTTCATCAAGTTCTAATTCAACACCAGTGGCTTTTTCAAATGCACGAATATTGCGGCCCTCTCGACCAATGATCTTACCTTTTATTTTTTCATCAGGTAAGGTAATGGTTGATACGGTGTATTCGGCAACATAGTCAGTTACTCCGTGGGTAATGGCTTCAGATAAAATTTCTTTAGCCAGTTCATCTTGACGGGTACTTAAATCATCTTTACTTTCTTCAATTTTTTTGGCAAGCCAAGATGTCATTTTTTTCTCGACACTGCTCATCAAAAGTTGCTTAGCTTTGTCGACATCAAGACCAGAGATATTTTCTAATTTTTCTAGCTGCTTACGATAAAGTTCATCAATTTGATCAGCTTTTTTCTTAATTTCGGCTTGCTGTGTGTCAATTGATTGTTCTTTTTGAATTAAATAATTTTCTTTATCATTCAGAGATTTTAATCTCTGGAAAATTTCAGCTTCTTTGATCTTGGCTTCGCTTTCAAGACGACGAGCATTTTCAATGATAATTTTTGCCTGAGCCTGAGCTTGGGCATCAATTTGAGGATTGGGAACAGTGGCCATAACAACTTTTTTTCCTTTTTCAGCTTTATCTGCTTTTTTAGGAGAAAAAACTACCCGATTATGATCTGCATCGGTATCCGTGGTAATAGTTTCAGAAACAACTTCATTTACTGTTGTTGTGGAATTAGACGCGGTACTGGAAATATCGCTTGAGCCATTTAGAAGACTCTTGAACTTTGAAAGAAAAGAATTGAACATAGAAACCTCCAATACACTTGTTTACTTATCGAAAAAGGGTTACTCTGAGCGTAATAAAGCCGGGAAAAAGGTTAATTCAGAGAGCATTTTAAGGTTGATAGTAAAAAAGTGAAATTTATAAATTAAAATTGATATTAAAGTCAGGAGTAGTTTACCTGTTTTTTTCTGTTTCGTCAATTGCAGTTTTTATGTCATTATAGGCAAAACCTTTTCTGGCAAGAGAAGCGATAATTTTATTTTTCGCAGAGTTTTCCGCCCAATTTATTGATGAGTATTTTTTCTTTTGTAAAATTTCCATTATGTTTTGAACATCATTACTTAAGGAGGTATTGGGCAATGGAAGATGATAGAAGGAAAAAAGGCGGGACAAATATTGGTGGGAACGTTTTTTATTTTTGCGAAGAAGATGTTCAGTAAATGCCTTGTTATCCAGTAAATTTAAGGAATCTAATTTTGTAAGTATCTCCTCTACTAGGTAAATATATTCACCCTCAAATTTATATTTTTTTAGATAAAAATATAATTTGCTTTTTATCTTGGGGGATAAAATCTGAGATATTTTTGGTGAAAGAGCCACTTGGTTAAGGGAATAATTGTATAGAAGATAATAAAGACAGCGAGTCTTTATCTTCTCAAACAAATCATCACTAATGTCTTGATTGGCTTTTAAACCAAGGGTGACTACATCATCAATATAGAAGGGTAGCTTACTTGAATCACTTAAAATCAGCCAAATGCGATTTTTAGTCCTGCGGCTCGGCAGGAGACGTTGTAGCTTGAGTGGCATTGTTGGCGTCGTTTCTAACTTTTTCCCATATTTTATTGGTCAAATCTTTAGCAATTTTTGGATTGTCCTTAAGATACTTTTTTGAACCTTCGCGACCTTGAATATTTTGACCGTCGATTTTAAAGAAGGCGCCGGATTTTGTTATAAGACCGTGGAGTATGGCCATATCAACAAGAGAACCATTTACAGAAATTCCCTCAGTATTCATGATGTCAAACTCAGCTTCTTTGAAGGGTGGGGCTACTTTATTTTTGACAATACGAGCACGATGCTGAGAACCAATAGATTCACCTGCGGGAGTTTTGATATTAGCAATTTTTCTGACATCGATACGAACAGAAGAATAAAATTTTAGTGCTAGACCACCTGGGGTTGTTTCTGGATTACCAAACATGACACCAATTTTTTGGCGGAGTTGATTGGTAAAAATAACAACAGCTTTTGATTTGCTAATAGCTCCAGTTAGTTTTCTAAGAGCTTGAGACATAAGACGAGCCTGGACACCCATCATAGAATCGCCCATTTCACCCTCAATTTCAGCTTTGGGAACTAGTGCGGCGACAGAATCAACAACGATAACATCAACGGCATTGCTTCTAACTAAAGTCTCAACAATTTCGAGAGCTTGTTCACCATTGTCAGGCTGGGAAATTAATAGATTGTTTAAATCGACACCAACGGTAGCGGCTCGAACTGGTTCAAGGGCGTGTTCAGCATCAATAAAGGCGGCAGTACCACCCATCTTTTGTACTTCAGCAATGACGTGAAGCGACAGGGTGGTTTTTCCTGAAGCTTCAGGTCCAAAAATTTCTGTAATTCGGCCACGGGGTAAACCACCAACACCTAGAGCAATATCAAGAGTTAGACAACCAGTGGGGACAACTTCAATATCCATATCGGTTCGCTCTCCCATTTTCATAATCGAACCTTCACCATAGGCTTTGGTAATTTGTTCCATGGCTAGGCGAACTGCTTCATTTTTTTTGTTTTGGAGATTAGTACCGGTCATAGCTGTTGAAGTAACTTTTTCTTTTTTGATCTTTTTATTTTTCATGACTTAGTAATAGCAACCGCGACTATATCAAGTCAAGAAGTAAAACCGAAGAAAAGGCGAAGTGATTTTAAAAATTTTAGGTAAGCAAACACGTTAATTATTGAAAGTAATCTTGGAAAAAGGCGATTGTTCCATAAAAGAATATCTTTTAAGAAATCTAGCTGGGGTGGTTGCCACCAACCATGATAAAGATTTATCCAAAAAATAAATGAAAAGATAATAAAATATTTAAAGTATTTTGGATGATAGATGCAAAAGAAGAGAAGGGAGACTAAGCCGGCAAAAACATAACGCTCATACATATTGGTCATAAATAACCAAGCCCCAAAACTACTAATGAAAATTGAGAGAAAAATTGTGTCAAGTTTTTTAGCCCTGACAACAAGAAAAGAGGCAATAGCTGTGAGGGTAAAAAATATATAGCCCCAGATTTTGGCGGGGATAAATAAATAAGGTGTCATTTCGGAAACTAAACTTTTTGCATGAAAAATAAACCAAAAATTAAAAGAACTGACAACAGTAAAGGGGGTTTTGGTGGAAAAGAGGCGATGAATTAAATCGTTTCTTATAAATTCAATAAGTGGTTTTTGGGTAAACAATGAAGTTATGTATAAGGTGAAAATCAGGGCAATTACAAAGCCAAGAACAAACTGAAGTTTTTGACGACGTTGTTTATAAAAAATCCATAAAAAGAGTGGAGCCAAAATAAGACCGGTGGGTTTTAAATTTAAAGAAAGCGCAAAAAGGAGAGGTGAAAGGAAAATAAGGCGAGAATTTAACAAAATAAAACTAATAATCAAAAAAACATAAGCAAGAGGATCTGATTGACCCCACATAGCCGACAAGTACCAAGAAAAAGGTAAAAATAAATAGACTAGAATATATTTTTTCCAATTTACTTTGGCTCGCTTACAAATTAGATATATCAAACTAGCGATGGCAAGGTCAGATAAAATCATAAAAAACTTAATGGTGGCAGTGATCCCCTGTAGATGAAAGGTTCCGGGAAATATGGCGCTTCCATACCACTTTGTAAAATCAAAAAACCAAATAAATTTTGTGGGGGCGAGGCGATTGAGAGCAATAAAATTTCCGATGTTGGAAAACAACATCATAAAAAAACTGTGAGTTTTGTAGACGAAAAAGTAGAACCAGGAAATAAGAGGGGGGTGGTTTGGCCATTCACTTAACCATTGATTCCAACTGTAAAATTCATTGAAATTGTGAGTATAAAGCCAATTCCCCCACTCACTTTGAGTAAATAAATCACCATGAGTAACAAGAGGAATTAGGGAGAGGCGGAAAACGAAGGCAATGAAAAGAATTATCAGTAGACTCTGGTGTTTTTTTAAAAATACTTTGACTTTTGCTAAGACCATAAAGTTTGGATAAGAATTGGGAACAATAAGTGGCTGTTCTTAAATTGATAATATCACCAGAGAGTATCAAAAATACCAAATGATATACTCGTTTTATGAATAAAATTGGAGTAGTTGGTTTGTCGGTTATGGGTGGAAATTTAGCCAAAAACATGGCAGATAATGGGATAAGTGTGAGTATATATAACCGAAGTGAAGATAGAACAAAGGAGTTAATAAAGGACTATGGGGAAGAAAAAAATCTAATCCCCTTTTATGATTTAAA
>DATMWB010000007.1:0-7338 GCA_035562735.1 Candidatus Methanoperedens sp. | reverse complement strand
CACCTCCACCCCTCCAATCTTGGTACCGAATTGTTCTGTGACACTGTTGCCAAAAGTATTCTCACAAATCGTTTTATTAATTAATTGCTAATTTCGGTCACATCGATTAAAATAGCTCCATGGCTAAATCTAAAAAAACACCTAGAATTTTAATCGCTCTTTGTTGCTCAGTTTGTGGAGCTCAAAATTATCTTACTGAAAAAAATAAGACAAATACTCCCGACAAGCTTAAATTCAACAAATACTGTCATTGGTGCAAAAAAAATACCGAACACAAAGAAAGTACCAAACTCAAATAATAAAAAGTTTGGAAAACATCTATATCTCCCCGCTTGAGCTCTGTAATCTCAACTGCAAATATTGTTATACCAAAAAAACAAAGAATATCCTCTCCAATCGTCAAATCCTCTCCTTCATCCGCCGATATAACAGTTTTTTAAGCAAGTTTCGAAGTCAACAATTTTTTAACGACATTCAACATGGTGACACATTGGCCGGAGGTAAAAAATTCGTTGACAATAAACTACACCTTAAATCAATTATTTTCTGTGGCGGTGAAGTCTTTACCCTCAAAAATTTTCCCTCTTTGGTCAACAAACTAAACTCCATGGGAATTTTTGTCTCTATTATCACCAACGGCACTATCAATCGTCTCGATGAAATCAAAGATCCCAAAAACTGCCAGCTAATAGTCTCCTTTGATGGCCCCCAAAAAATTCATGACGCTAATCGGGGCATCGGAAACTTTAAAAAATCAAAACTATTCGTAGAATATGCCAAAAAGATTGGTTTTCACGTAGAAATATTTTTCCTTGTCACCAAAGATTCTTATGCCTATCGTAATTCATTTAATATATCAAACATTACAAAAACATATCTAACAGATAGGTTAGGTTCACTTACCATAAAACAAATACAAAACATTCGTCAAAATTATCCAGTCTACCCTCCTAAAAACTTTACTTGCTCCATACTCTCTCTCCAATCAGATGGCAAATTTTACGGTTGTTGTGAATCTCAAAAATCTATCGCCTCTCTCTCTGACCCCATTTCCAAAATTATATTCAACTACAGCACTATTTATCTAAACAACCCTCTCTGTTCCGACCCAGATTATTTTTGTGATTTAAAAAATTTCGTAAATTCGAAATAAATATTTAATGTTTATGAGAACTTACGGAAACTAATATATAATCCATCAACATGACGCAATCAGAATTTTTAAAATCTATTCGCCAATATTTTTGGAACCTCAATTTTACTGAAATCGAAATTCCTTATCTAAACTCTTCCCTCCCCCTCGAACCAAATCTTTACTCGTTCAAAACCACCTGGTCTCACAAAAACCAAGATTATTTCCTCCCCACCTCTCCTGAATTTGCTTTAAAAAAATACTTAGCTAGAAATCATCAAAATTGCTTTGCTATTTCTCACTGTTTTCGTGATCTGGAAGATGAAGGGCCTGACCATACTCCAGAATTTTTAATGCTCGAATGGTACGAAATTAACAAAGACCTCAACGACCTAATGCTCTCCACCCAAAAATTTCTAAAAAAATATCTCAATATTAAATTTTCAAATTTTGCATTGCCAAAAAACCTTCCCGACAATGAACCTGATTTTAATCAATTCTTTCTCAATGAAGTTGAACCCAAACTAAATAAAAACGAGGCCATCTTTGTTACTGGCTATCCCTCTTTTCTCAGCCCATTGGCCAAGTCCGTCATTGCGAGCGAAGCGAAGCAATCTCTCCGTTTTGAGCTCTATATAAATGGAACAGAAATCGCCAATGGCTGTACCGAAAACACAAATTCAGATTCAATCTTAAAGGCTTTTGAAAAAGAAAAACAATATCGTCTCCAAAACAAACTTCCCTTTCACTCTATAAGTTCATCCTTTGCTACAAATTCTGCAAAAATAGGCCAAGTATCCGGCATCGGTCTCGGCATCGATAGAATACTCAAAATAATTACCAAAACAATTGATTAAAAAAGCACAAAATAAGGCTCTGTCTCTTTTGATAAAAACTCTTCAAAAGAAGAAAAAAGTCGATCTTCCCGAACCGGCAATACTTCTATCGGTTTTCCCTGTGGCAACAAAACAACCTTTCCATCACCACTAGATTCATAATCATCAAACCAAGGTTTTTCAATCTTGACACCCCACTCCAAATCTTTTCCAATTGTTGATATAAATTCAGCAAATTTGTCAAATTTTGGACACTCACCTCTTAAGTAAAATTCACAAGCTAATTCTCGCGAGTAAAATCGTAAATCAACATCTTTATGAAAAAAACCTTTTTTCTCAGGTTTTACAACTCCACCAACCAACAATAGATGTAAATCTATCCCTAACTTACTTGAATATATTTTCATCGCCTCACAAAGCATATTCACATCATTCAAACTATCTCTTCCTAACTCATCTCCAAGCTTTGGATCAACACAAATCTTTGATTCTCCCTCTAATCTCAACACATACAAATTATACCTCCAATAAAATTTCTCTGATATCATTACTTATGGCCAAAGACAATAAAAACACATTAAACACTCCTCAAAGCACCAAACCTTTTGCTCAACGAGTTCCTTTCAAAAACCCCTTTGCCCCTCCAAAAGGTCCACAAACAAAATTTAACTCTCGAGTTGTCACTTCCTTTAGGACACAAAACCGGGGCGGCGGCGGTAAATAGATTTTCCGATATCTTCCCCATCTTTCTCGAACTCAAACCCCAGCTTTTCATATATTTTTATTGCCGCGATATTATCTTTTGATGTTTCCAGCCACCACTCCTTATTGTCTGCATTTTGATACTCATCTAATCTCATAAAACTATTCATTGTTTCTTTTAAAAAACCATATCCCAGCCCCTTACCCCTCGCCTCTCCATATATTCTTATTGCCAAAGTAAAACCTTCACCCTCCCTACCAAACCAACAAACCCCCATCAACTCCCCATCTTCGTTTACCAAACAATATATCTCTCGACCTTTTTTTAGCCAATCTTCAAAACTTACCTTATCCTTAAACCTTCTTGAATCAGAAGTAAATTTCTTTACCCCCTCGTCACTATTTGCATAATCAATTAACTCTTCAATATTCTTTTGACTCAGACCTCTTTTTATATCCATAGCTAAATATAACAAAAAATTGATAAAATTAACCATGCCCTTAGTAAATCAAGCTGTAATTCTTGCCGCTGGTGAATGTTCTCGTTTTTTCCCCTTTACCCGTCGACAACATAAAAGTGATTTTATTATCGCCGGCAAGCCAATAATTTCTCGGACCATAGAAGCCCTAAACCGGATTGGCATAACCAAAATTGAAGTCGTTCAATCACCTCAAGATGACCAAAGTCTAGAAGAAACCTTTGCCAAATACACCCCAGCACACATCTCCACCAGATTTTATGTTCAGAAGGAACCACTAGGTACGGGAAACGCCATCATTCAAACCCTACCCAATCTTGAAAACCGTTTTTTAGTCATCAATCCCCAACAAATTAACGTTGATGAACATCTAAAAAATTTAGAAAAACACCAAGATCTTTTAAGTAATCCCGAAAACATTATCATGTTCTCCAAAGCCACAACAAACCCCACGCGTTACGGTATGTTTGCCCTAGATGGTTTGAAAGTAACCAAAATTATTGAAAAACCTACAGACCTGATTGGTCTATCCAATCAACGCAATGTTGGAGTCTATCTCCTTACAAAAAACTTCATAAATTTTATGAACACTCTCCCACCTACTGAATTTCAACTCATTGAAGCCTTTGACGAGTATTTAAAAGACCATTCGATCTATGCCATTGAGGTTGAAGAAACCAGCCTAACACTAAAATATGCTTGGGACCTTTTTGGTATCAACAAATACATCCAAAATAACACTTCTTACATTGCTCCAGATGCCAAAATTAGTCCAAACTCTAAAATCGGCTCCAACGTCAACATTGAAAGTGGCTGTGTCATCAACAATTCCACTCTAGAAAATTGTCTTGTTGGAAAAAACACTTCCATCGAATCCTCAACTATTTCCGACTCCATTATTGGTGATAATTGCCAAATTGGACCAAACTTCACCACCCAAACAAAAAACTCCGACAACACCCCAATTCAAACGATAATAAAAGACAAGGAAGTGAGTACTGGTATGCTCTCCTTTGGAATCTTAATCGGTGACAACACCACCATCAAAGATAACTGTACTTCTCTCCCTGGTGCTGTCTTGGCTCCAGACTCTCACATTACCCAAGGATCTTCAATATCCCTAAAAGCTCTGTAAAATCATCCATCCTGTAATCTGCTCTCACATCATCTTTTCCAAAAATAATTGCCTTCCCCCCATTTTCTTTACCTATTTGGCAATCTTTTTCAAAGTTATCACCGATATATAGACATTCCTTAGGATCTAATCCAAATTTTTCCCAAGCAATCTCCAAAAATTTTATATTTGGTTTCATTAATCCCACGTTAGAACTTCCAACAATCAAATCAAATTTTCCCTTCAAATCAAATTTATTTAGCTTTATCTCAATCTGGTCGTCAAAATCTTCCGTCATTAATATATAGATAATTCCCTCCATTTTTTTCTCAAAAAACTCTTTTACTCCTGCATTAAGTTGTATCACTTCAGCCAATTTTTTCTTTTGAATCTCAACAGCATCAGAAACTAACTCTTTATCTGCCACCACTTTTGATAGAGAAAACACAAATTGTCTCTCTTCTGGATTTTTTGAATTTTTCAAAGAATCTAATACTTTTCGCCAATCAAAAAACAACTTTTCACTATCAATTTTCTTTTGGGCTGCTACCCAGTTTATTGCCGCACGATAAGTTTCCCCAGCCACCTCACGAGTATTAACTAAAGTATTATCTTGATCAAAAAAAATTGCCTTTATCATTAGTGTTATATTATCATCAATATGTCAAAAGCTACTCTTGCACTCGTCACCGGATGTTTCGACCTCCTCCATTATGGTCACCTTAAATTCTTAACTTTTGCCAAATCAAAAGCAGATATTTTAGCAGTCGCCTTAGAAAGTGATGAATTCTTAAAAAAACACAAAGGGCCACTTCGGCCACTCTTTACCCAAAAAATTAGACATTTTTGCCTGTCAAAAATAAAAGATGTTGACAAAATTGTTGACCTCCCCCATGACGTCAACTATCTCAAACTACTACAAAAAATAAAACCCAATTGTTTAGTAATTTCCTCAAATGACCAATATTTCACCCAAAAAAAACTTATCTGCCAGAAACTAAATATTGACCTTATTGTCTTCCGCCGTCTCAAGAAGTATTCCACTTCCAGCCTTATCATATCCTCCCCGCTTCAACCCAACAAAAAATCTTAAACCTAAAAATACTTTTTCCCAAGAAAACAAGGCTGTTTTTTCCGCCACTCTTTTAAATTTAAACCACACACTCTTCTTCTTATCCCCAAAGTAATCAGGTACATTATCTACCAACCAAACTTTTTTATCAGTATCAACCATTATATTGTCAGAAAATATTGGACACATCTTTACAAATTTTTCCCATAAAATTCCACCTGTCTTCAATCTAAGTCCCGATAAATCAAGTGCATAACCTTTATCAAGACCTTCTCTTGTCAAACGCATTATTTTTGCCAAATCACCTAAAACCTCAGGGATTAATATTTCTTTTTTCAAACCAGCTTTATAAATTGGTTTTCCTATAATCTCTTTCTGAAGAATAGCTGGCCTTGGACCATCAACCCCTTCAACCAACAGAACCATTGTTCTTGGAGCTACATCTTCAAATATTTCCGTTGCTTTATGTTTTTCTTTTGCCCAACCCATAACATCCCTATTTTCATCAATTTTGCCAAGATGCATTTTTACCACATTTTTCCCATCTCCCAAAACAACACTTCCAAATTCACTCCTTCCTCTTCCCCAATCTCCATGACCAACTACATTCCACTCCTTTTTTCTTTCGATAGGTAACAATGCAAATTCCTCATCTAAAACAACTTTTTCCGGTTCCACCTTACGGACTACTCCAATTGATAGAGCTTTTAATAAAGTATTCGGACTAATTTCTCGAAACACAGGAAAAAATTATAACACACTCAACAATATATTACACATCGACTACTTACTTCTTTGTGTATTGTTGGATTTCATTAAATTTAAATTCCAGCTTGACCCCAGCCTTTTTAAACATTTCTTCTGACTCAGCCCCTGCGTGATATTTTCTTTCACAATATACTCGCTTTATTCCACAATTAATTAAAAGCATTGCACAAACCCGACATGGAGTCATTCGGCAATATACTGTCGCCCCATCAACTGAGACACCTAATTTTGCAGCCTGACAAATTGCATTTTGTTCCGCATGGACAGTTCTTACACAATGATCACTTTTACTTCCGTCTTCGTTAACCATTGTCTTCATCAAATGCCCCACCTCATCACAATGAGGTAAACCTGCTGGACTTCCCACATACCCAGTTACCAAAATTCTCTTGTCTCTTACAATGACACAACCACTTCTTCCTCTATCACAAGTTGCCCTCTTAGAAACCGCATCCGCCAACTCTAAAAAATATTCATCCCAACTCGGTCTGATATATTTAACTTCTTTCAATATCTTTGACGACTTCATTTATTTGTTTTTAATAATTATTAACAATTTTTCAATTTCGTCATTTAACTGTTCCACAGTTCCATCGTTTTGAATTACATAATCCGCTACCTTTCTGCAAGCCAATAAATTTTGTTTATTGGGATCATCAGACTCCATTTCCTTTCTCTCCTGCTCTACAAATTCCTCAAAACTAACCTTATCCTTATCACCGCCTCTCTTTAAATTTCTTTCATACCTCACTCTCTGCTCTGCATCTATTGCTAAAATAACTCCGCCTTTTTCTCTCAATTTTTCCACCTCACCCAGTGTTCTAATACTTTCAATAATTGAATTACCCTCATTTTTTGAAGCCCTCCTGATTAATTCCTCTGCGATATAACCAGCTCCATTTTTCGCTCTTAAATCATTCCCCACTTCAATCATACTATCTCTATTAATCGGCATACCTCTTTTTTCGATTTCTTCAGTTATCAAACCACTGGCGCTAAAATGAACAAATTTTTTTTGTTTAATCAAGTAATCAACTACTGTCCCCTTACCAGCACCATTAGTTCCAGTAATTCCCAAAATGACCTGCCTTCTATCCATATTATTTAATATAACACCTCAAAGCTTAATTGGCTTTAATCTGTTATAATCTACATATAAATTCCACACCAACTCTCCCAAAAATAAGATTTTCTATCGGCGATTACCTAACTGATTTTGAAAACATTTATCAGAT
>DATMWB010000006.1:0-5831 GCA_035562735.1 Candidatus Methanoperedens sp. | reverse complement strand
TTGGGATAGCCATATATTTAATAAAGAGAGTACAACATGTAAGCGACAATTATTATAAAAGTGGCAATAAGTATAAGACGAAAATTTTTGTTACCCCTTAAATCATTCATAATAATATCTTAACAAAAATAAATATAGTGAGCAAATTTACTATTTTTTTGCAACTAAAATCTATAGAAAATTAAATTTCTATATGAAATTTTGTTTGTCCACCTTCTTTCCTGATCATAAATATCAGAAGTATCCACATCACCAATTAAGACTCCATGATAATTAGGATCTAAATAATAGTCTTTTGAACAGGGGAAAATTTTATAGTCTGTTTCATAAGAAAACAAAGTCGAGAAATCAAAATAAGGTGCGCAAAATATGACAATATTATTTTTTGATATTTGTAATTCATTAATTATATTTTTTATTTCCCGTGCTTCTCTGGTAAATTCCGAATAATAGTTGTTGTTTAATGTAAAGTATTCTAGAAAGATAATAAGACAAAGAGATAGAGTAAATATTATTTTCAGAAATGGTTTTTTTATGTTTTTTTTAGCAAAAATAGATACAAGATACGGAAAAACAATAGTAATTATGGGAACTAAATAATAAAAAAATCTAGGAGTAGTGTTTTCATTAAAAGATGTGTAGGTTTCGATGACAAACACAATAAGCAGATAAAGAGACGAAAATGAAATAATAGAAATTTTTTTATTTTTTTGAAAAATGCCAATTAGGAGGACAATAAAAATACCTAATTTTGAAAAAACATAGGTTGATAGTTGTATTTTTAAATCATAGATAATATTTGTTATGTTCCAATGAAGCGGTGATGGTTCATTGGTACTGCAATGATATTTTTTTAAAACAAAGGAAAATAAATATCCAACATCTAAAAAAGTGACAAAAAACCAAAATATTGGAAAAACAAAGATAAGAATAAATTGGAAAACAGATATTTTTTTGTGACGAAGAGCATTAAGTGAAAATATCGCTATCACGGGGATAAGAAGCCAAGATTCAAAACGAATTGTTTGACTAATTATATAAAAAACCAGAGATAGAGAAAGGCGGTTTTTTCTGTCTGAAAAAAATAAATAATATATTGATAACAATATAAAAAATATCCAAAGTGGTTCTGTGAGAGTTAGAACTGACAACTGTATTGTCAGGGGGTGAAATAAAAACATTGTCATCCCGAATAAGGAATAATAATGATTTGAGGTTAAACTCTTGATAACCCTGTAGATAATGAATGCTGAAAGGAGGGTAAATATATATATTCCGATCCTAATGTTTAGGTAAGTGCCGTTGTCAGGAATTAATAGGAATAGCTTCATAATATAACCAAAACCAGGTAACCAGACACCCTCATCAATGGGTTGTTTTCTTGTGATGTTGACAAGTCTTGAATACGCATCCATCTCATTGGTTTCCATTGGATGTTTTAAGGGTTCAAATGAAAGGAAAAGCCAGGCGAAAATAATTAGCAAAATTGGGAGTATTTTTAGTACTTTTTTTATCAAAGAATTATTTTGTAAATACTTCACTAAGGGTGACTGCGGCGTAAATGGCAAGAAATAGAATTAGAAGAATGATTGATATGGGAATTAGCTTACTCTTTTTTTGGGGTTCTACCTCTGAGGAAACTAATGATGGTTCTGGAGTCGGGGCAACTGGTGGTGAAACTATTGGAGGAACAAGTGGCGTAGTGGGAATTGGTGGTAACTGAGGTTCTACTGGTGTGGGGGGATTTGAATCTGGGGTGGGAGTCGTTACAGTTTCGAGGGGGGTGGGTGAAGGAGTAGTGGTTTCTTGAACTTCTTTGGTGTCAGTTTTGGGAGACTCTGGAGTAATAGGGGCTTCTTGAGGTGGAGCTTTTGGCTCAGCGATAATTATCAGATCTGAAGGTGAGGCGTGAGAACTTGTTTTGACTGGTTCAAGTGGAGGGTTACTTGGTGCTTCAAGTGGAAGTGCTTCTTTTGAATCAAGAGCCAAGATTTTGTCTTCAACAGGATTGTCTTGTGGTTCCATACATTAATACTACTTTAGTGGGGCACTATTTACAATGAATATTTTTTTGTTGATTTGATGGCAACAATACTGGTAGGCAAGAGGGTAATAATGGCAGTTATTGACCAGCGAAGCAATAATCCCCAACCATCAATATTGGAGTGAAAATATCCGTTTAACTGAATAGTAGAAACAACAATTACAAAAAGTGAAAGAATCAAACCGGCAATACCTTGGCTACTGGTACTGATAGCATCTGAGTTATCGGATTCTTTAAAATTTGGGTTTATGGCACCAAAAAGACATTGAATTAAATTATTTAGGATGATAGTAAGAGACATAAACAATACAAAAATAAGAGCATCTTCCCTGGCCAATCTAAGACCAGAGACTACTAGAACGGACACTAGAATACTTGGAAATCCAACAAGAAATGAAAATATTACTTTTTGAAAAAGATATTTTTTTCTGGAAATCGGAAGAGTAAATGAAAACCAGCTAGTCCCCCTTTCTCTTGCAACTAAGGGAAATATTGATCTAATTGCAGAAATTAAAAAAATCAAAGTAGTGCTAACAAAGGCGATTAAATATATCGCGAAGAGAAGACCTTGGGTGGTGTCTTTTAGGATAACCAAATTTTTTATAGACAAAACAAGAATTAGCAACATGCTTCCTAGAAAAACCGTGTAATTTACTTCTTTACTTGATCTAAGCAAAGACAAAACATCGTTTATGATAAGTGGGTAATATATATTTTTTGAATCTAATATTTTGGGAAAAAATGACTTGACTTTTTGAGGAGAATTATTGCTAGCAAGAAAGCTTTGGTTTTGGGCATGTCGCCAGGCTGACAAATAGTATTTATTTCCAATTTCCCGAACAAGCACTAATAAGGCAACAACTGTTACTAGGGTAACAAAGAGTGAAAATAAATTAAAATTTCCCCCCAGTGCATCTACTAACCAATTTGTGGGTAACAGTTTTCCCATGAGGGGGAAACTGTCTAGCTGATTTTGAAAACTGGAATAATTTGTTGAATCGTATAACTTGTATAAACCAGATGGAAATAAAAGTTTAATAAGAAAAGCGAAGGCAGCAAACATACTAATAAAAACAAATAGCTGTTTTTTTCTATTAATTTTTCCAAACAGAAAAGTAATAGTAGTTGAGATAATGGTTCCCAAGGCTTGGCTGACAGTTGATAAAATTATTAAACCCAAACTCACTACGATAAAGAAAGATCCGGATTTAAATATATATTTGTTATAGATATAAAAGAGTGGAAATATAAGTAATAATACAAACAAAGAACTAATCCATCCTGGAATAAATTTACTTTTATATATAGAAGTTGGGGAAATTGGAAGAGTAAATAAATGGGTAAGGCTCGGACTTTGGTAGAGGGTTGAAAGGCTAATTACTGTTGAGCTAATAATGGCAAAGATGAAAAGCATAAAGACTGCTACTTTTAGCGAATACAAAGCGATGGCTGGACCAAATGGAGGGTAGTTATTGATAAAACTTAAATAGATTGAAGTAATTTTGTATTCTGCAAAAATTATCCCAAGGATAACCAAAAAAAAGGCAAATATTACGAATAATTTTGTGGCGGTATTGTCCTTTAACCAGTTTAGGCTTCTTTGCCTTTCTCTTACTAAAAGGGCCTTGGTAATATTCATTTTTATTCTAAGATATCCAAATAAATAGTTTCTAAATCGGCATTTTTTTTCTTGACTAACTTCTGGAGATCTTTGATGTGCCCTTGGGCAATAAGTTTGCCTTGATTGAGGATACCAACTCTGTTGGCAATTGATTGAGCCACTGTAAGGGTGTGAGTACATAGAAGTATTGCCCCACCTTTATCGGCAAATTCGCGAAATATTTGTTTGGTGATTCTCTGACTTTCAACATCTAGACCGACTATTGGTTCATCGACAATTAACACCTTTGGCTGATGTAAAAGAGCAGCAATAATGGTTACTTTTTGTTTGTTACCACGAGAGTAATCGGAGAAAAAACCGTTGATAACCTCATGTAAGTGAAAACGATCTAAAAGTAACTTTGATCGATGCTCAGTCTCGCTTCTTGATAAACCGTGAACATCCCCAACAAACTCTAAAAATTCTTTACCAGTTAAGTAGGGATAAAGATAAGGTTCATCTGGAATATAACCAAAGTCCTTCTTTATCACTGGGAATTTTGAAACATTTTTTCCCATAATATCTATCTCGCCTTTTGTGGGTTCAATTAAGGTGGTAATCATTTTTATGGTTGTCGTCTTACCAGCACCATTTGGGCCAATTAAAGCATATATTTCCCCTAAGTTTACAGATAAATTTAAATCTGAAACAGCTAAAAATTTTTTAAATTCTTTGGATACTCCACGAAGTTCAATGGCAGGTATTTTGTTCATAAAATAGTATAACAATTTGTAGAACAAAGAAAAAATTAATCTATTAAAGAATAGACTTTGTAATAGCGTATTTTTAGATTAGAATAGAAGAAGTGATTAACTCAAAATTTTATGCCCAAACTTCAAGATGTCCAGTTTGTAACGGCTGGGGAAGTGTGGAGAAAGAAGGAGCAGAAAAAAGAGAAGAGTGTACTAAGTGTGGTGGTAAGGGGGTGTTTCTTGCTTGGACTGACAATATTTTTTTCTTTGGTGCACCCACTTACGTTGATTTTAAAGTTAGAAACAAAGTAAAGACTATAAAAATAGTAATAATAATTTTAAGTATTATGTTCCTGTTCTTATTGGTCTATGTATTTGGACAATTTATAAAATTTCTATTTAACTAAATGACTTCCGACCAAACATTGCTTATGCCAAAAACAAAAGAGGAAAAGGTCATGGGAACCGATAATAGATCTAATGGGGAAAGTGAATTAACTAATGTCTTTGATTATTACTCAAAAGAAGCACTGACTACTTTAAAGGATACTTTTTATGAGGCGAAGAAACAAAAAAAATCTAGTGTTGACCCTGTTGATTTGCTTAGAGTATTAATATCAAAAGATCTTAAATTGGAGCTTGTTGGAAAAGAATCCTTGTTAATAATTCAAGAAAGACTTATAAAACACGCCCCCGATAAGGGAAAAACATATGATGGTATTGTCTACTTTGCTCCTGAAATTAAGGAGGTGTTGATAGGGGCTTACTTTATTTCGAAACAAGAGTCCTCATCCGAGGTATTAAATAGTCATCTGTTATTGGCTATTAGTGTTCACCCCAGTACAGATTTTATATTTTCGGATGTCGACTTGAAAAGTAAAAATCAAAACAACTTGTCTATTTCTGGATCAATGGAGAAATTTACTGTTGATTTAACCAGTACATCAAAGAACAAAGCAACTGTCTATCAAGATAGAAAAAAAGAGCTTGACTCTATTGTGAGAATTCTTATTAGAGAAAATAAACACCATCTAATACTTTTGGGCGAAGAAGGGGTTGGAAAGTCAACACTGGGGATTGCACTTGCTCAGTTTTTATCCTCACAAAATTTATCTTCTTTTGAAGATACAAGAGTAATTTCTCTTGATGTAGGTAGTTTGTTTGCTTTGTCGTTAAATAGTAGTCAAGAAAATATAAGAAAAATAACCGAGGAAGTTGGTACTTTTGGAAAAGTAATTTTCTTTTTTGATAACGTTGATCTACTTAGGACAACTATTCAGATGTCTCAACTGGTTGAATTTCTAAGAAACCTTGAGAAGAAGGGTAGTGTAAATTTTGTTGTTCCAACAACGCCTGTTTTTTATAAGGAATTTCTGGCGACAAACCCATATTTCACCTCTTCGTTTGATTCAATTAAAGTTGAGGAGGTTTCAAC
>DATMWB010000005.1:0-12364 GCA_035562735.1 Candidatus Methanoperedens sp. | reverse complement strand
ATGAGGGTTAAAACAGGAACCGTCCGACGTCAAGGACACAAAAAAGTCTTAAAACTAGCCAAGGGTTATTGGATGACCCGAAGTAAGCGCTACAAAGTCGCTTCAGAAGCTGTTCTCCATGCTGGTCAATATGCCTACAATGGCCGTCGTATTCGTCGACGTGATATTCGAAAAGTATGGATTGTCAGAATCAATGCCGCCCTCCGACCTTTTGCTACTAGCTATTCTGTCTTTATAAAAAAATTAAAAGACAACAAAGTTGAATTGAATCGTAAAATGCTTAGCGAAATCGCTATCCATGATCCTTCAACCTTTAAATCTATCTTTACTTCCTTAAAATAAGGCGGGAGATAGCATTTTTAAAAAATCAAAACCCGCCGAAAAGGCGGGTTTTTTGTTAATATAGACATATAACAAAATGGATCTTAATCAAATTTTAATCGACATTAAAAATAAAATTGATTTGGCCAATACATCGGCAGAATTAGATTCTGTTCGTATCGAATTATTAGGTCGCTCCGGTTTAACTAACAAACTTTTTTCAGATATTAAAACCGCCCCAAACCCCCGTGAATACGGACAACAATTAAATGAACTTAAAAAAAATATTGAAAACCTCTTAACTGAAAAATCTAAAAACGTCGAATTAATTTCCATAAAAACAACTAAAAATGTCATTGCGAGCGAAGCGTGGCAATCTCTACCAAAAATAGGACATCTTCACCCCATTACCCAAACCGAACGTCTCTTAAACGACGTCTTTCAAAAAATGGGTTTTTCACTTTACGATGGTCCTGAAATTGAAAATGATGAATATTGTTTCCAGCGCCTTAATGTCCCATTGGATCATCCAGCCAGAGAGATGCAAGACACAATATACATCAACGAACCAAATATTCTGCTTCGCACTCAAGGATCCTCAATAGAATCAAGACTGTTGGCCCAAGAGAAACCTCCTTTCAAAGCTGCCTTTCCTGGACGCGTCTATCGTAATGAAAAAGTAAATAAAAGCAACCACTTTATCTTTCATCACTATCAAGGGGTTGTCGTCGATAAAAACATTACCCTCAAAGATTTGTTTGGAACCATCAACTGTCTTTTTAAGTCTCTTTACGGTTGCGATGTAAAAATACGTTTCCGAAATAAATACTATCCCGAAGTTGAACCAGGTGTCGGTCCTGATATGCAATGCTTCAATTGTCATGGTAGCGGCTGTGGTATCTGTAAAGGTGCTGGATGGATAGAAATGGGTGGTGCTGGAATAATTCATCCAAACGTTTTAAAAATGGCTGGAATAGACCCAAAAATTTGGTCTGGCTTTGCTTTCGGACTTGGTCTAGATCGTTGGGTGATGGCAAAATACAACATAAAAGATATTCGTACTTTATTAGGTGGCAATTTAGCCTACAAACCAAATAAATAATGAAAATTATATTTTCTGAAATTAAAAAATGGTTACCAAAGCTTCCTGATGATGCTCTTGGTTTACGAGACAACCTCACTCAAATTGGTCATTTCGTTTCGGGTTTTGAAGAAATCGATAACGAAACAGTGTTGGATCTTGAAATACGTCAAAACAGAGCCGATTGTTTGGGTTACTACGGTGTTGCCAAAGATCTTGCTACCTTTTATCAAATCGACTTAGAGATCCCCAAAACAAATAATCCTGAATTTTTAAATTCCCCAATCCCTATCTCCATAAATTCTTCTGATGTCTATCGTCTTCAGGCCACAAAAATATCAAACATAAAAAATACCCCATCTCCAGATTGGCTAGTCAAATTTTTAAAGCTTCATGACATTAACTCAATCAATACTCTCGTCGATTTAACAAATTATGTCATGTTGCAATGGGGGATTCCTTGTCATGCTTTTGATTTCAAAAAGGCGCCACAATTGGTCTGGGAAAACAATACCAAATATTCCGAATTTATCTCCCTTGATGGCAGCAAACTAAAGCTTGCTCCTAATAATCTTTTGATAAGCAACTCAAAAGAAGTTCTGTCACTTTCATTTATTGGCGGACAAAATTCTGGCATCGATTTAGACACCACTGATTCAATTCTTGAAATGGCAATCTACAATCGTTCTCGAGTCAGAACAGATTCTCGTTCTCTTAAAACCATCACCGAGGCCTCAATTCGCCTTGATAAAGAATTGGATACTGATACTATCCCAAAAGCTTTTTCTCATCTACTCTCACTTTTATCAACTCACTGTCAAGCCACTATCAACGGCCAACTCTTAGATGTTTATCAAAAGCAAACAGTCAAAAACACTATTGACTTTGATATCAATTCACCAAGTATTTTTGCCGGTATCAGTATCACACCTGAATTTTCTTTAAATTGCCTTGAGCGCCTCGGTTGCTCAATCACCAAAAAACAGGACTCTTTTTATTCGGTTTCACCACCTTCAATTCGCAAAGACATCTCCCTTCCCGAAGATTTAGTGGAAGAAGTAATTCGCTTTTATGGCTATTATAAAATTCCCACTAACACCCCCATAAATTCGCACTGCCTTCCCGATATTACTCCATCAATACTTTATTTGTCCGAAAATCTAAAAGATCAACTCTGTAAACTAGGTTACGATGAAGTCCGTTCTTGGCCTCTAGTAAAAAATTCCCTCAATAACAAGGCTATTTTTACTCAGAATTCAATAAATTCTGACTATCCTGTATTACGTCAAAGTATTATTCAATCTCTAAAACAACAACTAGACCAATATCAAAGATATAAATTACCCCAGCCTCAATTCTTCGAAATCGGCAAAATTTTCTCTCAAGAAAACAACCAATATATTGAAAAAACTGCCCTAGGTATTTACCATCACAATTCGGAAAAATTACAAAATGATTTAAACAGTTTAAATATCAGTGTCGAGATTATCGACAATAATTTTTGTCAAATAATTCTTGACAATCTCCCTCCAATTGAAAAATATTTTCCAAAAAATACTCCATCACAAGCCATCGAGCTGACTTCACAAATAATCACTCTTGATGCCAACCTTACTCTAGATACAAAAAAAGATTCTCTCGCTCTCATAAAAGAATATAGCAGTTTAATTAGTGAAGACATTCTTTGGTCAATCCAAATCACTGACATCTATCACGACACCAAGTTAAATAAATACCGCTACACCTTTCAAGTTTCATACTACAATTGTAATGATAAAACAGCCAAAAGAATTCATCTTACAACCTTTAATCTAATCTAAATTATTAGCAATCTTTACTGTACTCTGCTAACTAATACATCAAATTAAATTATTCCGTATCATAGACTATATTATTATATCAATCTATGTCAATCCAACTCCAGTAATCGTTGGCAATATGCTTGGGACTATTGTTGGAACCAAACTTGGGGTCGGGGATGGGGTTATGGTTGGTGTCGGGCTGGGAGTCCAATCCCATGGAACATTGACCCCAATTTGAATCTGTCTTTCACTACTTGCCCCATCCTTATCAGTAGCCTTAACTTTTAGAGTATGAGGTCCATTGTTTAAATTAAAAGTACCTTCAAAGGGTCTTTCATTCCAACTCTTAATTTCACTTCCGTCAACCCACAATTTAACTTCCATAATTTTTTTTAAAGAACTGGTACTAATTTTTATTGTTACATCATTTCCCTGAGTTGATCTGTCACCAGGTTGATCAAAATTAACCCCCACCGTTCCGTCATTTCGACATAAACTTTGTGGAGGTATATACATTTCTTTGTTGCTTTGTCCATTTATCCAAGAATCAATCCCTTCTTGCCATCTATTCCTTCCATCAGTACTTACAGGGTCATTTTCCTTTAAATTGAAATACTCTTTTTGATCATAATTACCACTGGCCACGTCTTCTGGCGGGGCTAATCCAAACTTATCCTTACATACTTTCAATTTCAAATGTATTGGGTCAGAAGTATTTGTCTGAGTCCCATCAATAAAGTATTCTGTCTTACTTTCAAAGCCATCGTGGACCCCATAACCAGAAAACTTATCAACAGAGATATTTACAATTTTATCTGGAATTGAAAAATCCATTTTATCTCTTTTTGGCAATGAATAAAGCATAATTTGTCGCCATATAGGAGCTGCTCCAGAAACCCCTGAAGCAATCTTTCCCATCGGGGTACTGTCATTGTTTCCCACCCAAACAGATACCAATAAATTTGGAGTCCAACCAATTGTCCAGTTATCTTTTTTATCATTGGTTGTTCCCGTCTTGACAGCCACCTGGTAATTTGGGATTACTAAGCTATTCACAACCCCAAAAGTTAATGCTCTAGCGCTGTTATCAGACAAAATATTTGAAATTATAAAAGCCTCTTGAGGAGACATGACCTTTTTATTTTTTATTGGTTTAAATTCTTCTAAAACACGTCCATCTTTATCCTCAACTCTGAGTATTCCAACAGGTTCAATTCTATTCCCTCCGTTTGCAAAGGCACTATAGGCGCTAGCCAAATCAATCATTCTGACATCAGCACCACCAAGAGTTACAGCAAAACCAAATTTTGTCAGATTTTCTGTCGTTGGTTCAAGTGTTGATATACCCATATCATAGGCCTGTTGAAGCATGTTTTTTACTCCAACACTTGCCAGCAATTTAACTGCAATCGTATTTATAGAATTTCCCAAAGCATTTCTAAAACTCATTGGACCATTAAAACTTCCATTATAGTTTTGTGGACTGTAATCCTTCTGTCCGGCTACCGGAAAGGACACTGGTGTATCCATAATCATGCTTGCTGCTGAATAACCCTTTCTTAAAGCCATTAAATAGGTTATCGGCTTAATTGCCGAACCTGGTTGTCGAAGACCTTGAGTTACTACATTGAATTGACCCGAAGTTTTATTGCTGTTATAACCACGAGAACCAATCATCGCCAAAACCTGTCCATCACGAGGATCCAAGACCAAGGCTGCTCCATTGGTTATTAATAATTTTTCTGATTTATCAATTTGATCACTTACTATTTTTTGAATTTCATTTTGCATGTTTAAATCTAAAGTTGTCGTCACCTTCAAACCACCACCTTCGGCTACATCTTCACCATATCTCTCGGAAAGTATTTCTTTTATCCAAAAAACAAAATGTGGTGCTGACAATTTGGATTTATTTTCATAAAACTTGTAATTTTTTACCTCTTCCATCGTTTTTTCCTTGGTCTCTTGATCAATATAAGCGTCCTCCACCATTCTATTTAAAACATGTTCTGTTCTCGCAACGTAGGCAGTTGGAGTACTAGAAAAAGGAGAATAAACATTGGGCCTCTGGGGTAACCCAGCCAATATCGCCGACTCAGCCAAATTCAAATCCTTAACTGATTTTCCAAAATATTGTTCTGAGGCCGTCCCCACTCCCCAAGCAGTCCCTCCATAAGGAGATTCGTTTAAATACATCAATAAAATATCACTTTTTTCATATTTTGCTTCAATTTGAACCGCCAAAATAAACTCTTTTATCTTTCTTGTCACACTTACTTCAGAAGTTAATAATACGTTTTTAACCAACTGTTGGGTCAATGTTGAACCACCTGTTAGCTTTTTAAAATAAAATAAATTTTTCACTATTCTAAAAGGGGCCAAGGGGTCAAAACCACTGTGCTTATAAAAATCCTTGTCTTCAACCGCCACCGTTGCTTTTTTTAAAGTTTCAGGAATCAAATCATTGGTTACAGGTTGACGTTTTTGATCATGATACAAGTCGTACAACAATTCTCCATTTCGATCATATATCCGACTCGCAAAACCCTCACGCCTAACCACCTTGGTTGGATTAGGTAAATCCTTAGAATACCAAGCAAAAAGACCGACAACAAATACCAGACCTACTCCCAATAAGAGCAATAACACCAAAAAAAACCGGTATAAAAATCTCTTACTTTTAAATAGTTTTTTTAAACGACAAAACCAAACTTTCATTGAATTAAAATTGCTAAAAAGGGGATTATGCTAGACATCAATAAAGCTAAAGTTGCCAAAATCAAAATTGTATTTCTTATCTGTTTTTTTCCAATCTTTTTACCTAAAAACCTCATAAATTAATGATAACATAAGCCATGAGCTTTCAAATTAATGGTATTGGCCCAAAAACAGAGAGCAAGCTTCAAAAATTAAATATCAATAACGACCAAGACATCCTCTTCCATTTTCCTCAAAGATACATAGATTTTTCAAATATTACCTCGATATCTAATGTCATTTTAAATCAAAATTGCACTATTTTAGGAAAGATAATTTTTTTTGAAAATAAATATATAAGAAATGGAAAAAGCATTCAAAAAATGATACTTGAAGACAAAAAGGGTCAAATTTCTTTAGTCTGGTTTAATCAACCCTTCCTTTCCAAAATTTTTAAAAATGGTGACACCTGGGCCTTTGCTGGAACCCCCACCCTCTATCACCACACGCCAACCATCTTTTCACCCGAATACGGTCAATACAATACCGGAAAAATTATCCCAATATATGGGGAGACAAAGGGTTTATCAAGCCGCTGGTTTAGAAAAAATATAAGTTTATATTTTCCAAAACTAATCGCTCCCATTACTGAAAACTTACCCCAAGACCTTCTTTGCAAACACAAATTAATGCCCCTTACAAAAGCCATCAAAGAAATTCATTTGCCTCAAAACCAAAACACTTTAAGTCAAAGCCGTTTTCGTCTTGCCTTCAATGAAATTATTTCAATTCTTGCCACCTCTCGTACTCAAAAAAAAATGTGGTCTCAACTTAAACCAAAATATATTTTAAAAACCAATTCCAAAATTGATTCAAAACTAGAAAAATTAATCGATTCCCTACCCTTTAAATTAACCGAGTCTCAAAACACTATTTGGAAAGAGATAAAAGACGACTTATTGTCCGATTCAAAAGTCTGTAACCGATTATTATGTGGTGATGTCGGTTCTGGGAAAACTATTTTGGCTCTACTTGCCGCTTACATTACTCACCTAAACGACCACCAAAGCATTATTCTCGCCCCAACTGAAATATTGGCCAAACAACATTATAAAACTTTTAGTCAATACCTACCCAAAGTATCAATATACCTCCTCACTGCTCACCAATCACTTCCTCAAAAAATTTCGAAAAATTCTATTATTATTGCCACCCATGCCGTCATTTTCCAAAAAGACAAATTTGTAAAAAATACTGCTCTATTAATAATTGACGAACAGCATAAATTTGGCGTCAAACAAAGATCCTTTTTAAATTTAAAGAATCAACCTCACACCCTTTCCATGACTGCTACCCCCATTCCTCGAACCATAAGCCTTACTTTTTTAGGTAATCTTGATATTTCAAACCTAAAAGAATCTCCCCAAAATCGACTCCGTGTCAAAACATTTCTTGTTCCCCAAAATAAAATTTCTGATTGTTATCAGTGGCTCAAAAATGATATTCAAAAACGTCATACCCAAGCCTTTATTGTCTGCCCTTTTATCAAAGAGTCAGAAAGCGCCATAACCATCAAATCAGCCATCAAAGAATTTGAACATCTAAAAAATATCTTCCCAACACTTAAATTAGCCTTAATCCACGGTAAGACAGATATTAAATCTAGAAATAAAATATTAGAAGAATTTCAAAAAAATGAAATTAATATTTTAGTTACCACCCCCATCATTGAAGTCGGTATCGATTTTCCCAACTCAACCACAATTATTATACAAAGTGCCGATCATTTCGGCCTATCACAACTTCATCAACTAAGAGGTAGAGTTGGTCGAGGAGATTTACAAAGCTATTGCTACTTTTTTACTGAAAGTACCAACGACTCAGCTCTAAAACGTCTTGAATATCTTACAAAAACAAATGATGGCTTTAAGATTGCTGAATATGATCTAAAAACCAGAGGACCAGGCGAAGCGTTTTCTATCCAACAACACGGCTTTCCTTCATTAAAAATAGCCAATATCTCCGACTTAAAATTAATTGAATTTTCAAAAACATTTTTGGATGAACTTGAGAAGAAATATCCCTATTTTGACTTAAAAACTCTTATAAACAATCAAGATTCTCTTTTCTTTATTGGAAATCAGCTCAATTAATCCAAATATTCTATTTTCTTTGTTATAATACCTCCATGACTGCACTACCTAAACATTGGCCATCAAGCCGTCGACAAGGACGTCGACGTGCCTCAATAAAGGCTCCTCAACTCGCTCAAGTAACTACTTGTAAAAACTGTGGGCAACCAAAAATACCCGGTTTTACCTGTAAAAATTGTAATAAGTGAAAAGCAAAAACGATCCCCGTCACCAGCGAAGAATCAAATCAATCCAGACATTATTTGCCTGGGGGATTACAGGAAAAATAGATGAAGACAGTATTTCTCCCATTATCCAAAACATAACCCAAATTGATCAACTAATTTCCAAAGCAGCTCCAAAATGGCCAATTAATCAAATTAATAAAGTAGAACTTGCCATTCTAAGGTATTCCATCTGGGAACTAACCAGCCAAGACAACGATACTCCTCCAAAAGTAGTCATCGATGAAGCCATTGAAATAAGTAAAGAATTTTGCGAAACAAGTTCTAGCGCTTTTATCAACGCTGTTTTAGGTAATATTTTAAAAGAACATGAGCGACAAAATTAAAGAATTACAACAAAAAATTGGGGTCGATTTCAAAGATTCCGAAATACTTGTTTTAGCCCTAACTCACCGTTCCTTTCTCAATGAAAATCGTCAGTTAAAATCAAGCAATGAACGTCTCGAATTTTTTGGCGATGCCATCTTAGAATATTGGTCTTCCCAACAGTTATTTAGTCTCTTTCCAAAATTCGATGAAGGACAACTAACAAATCTTAGAAGTTTGGTGGTATGTACTCAAAATCTTGCCCAAATTGCTAACGAATTTGATCTAGGTTCTTACATATTACTAAGTCGAGGCGAAGAAACTCATGGTGGCCGAAAAAATATCTCACTTTTAGCCGATACTTTCGAAAGTATTATTGGTGCCATTCACTTAGATCAAGGTTATGAAGCCGTTGATAAGTTTTTGACCAAATTTCTTAAAAAGAACATAAGTGCTCTCTCTAAGAAAAACATTTATAAAGATGCAAAAAGTCAATTTCAAGAGATAGCTCAATCCAAGAGGGGAATTACTCCAAAATATTCCACTATTAGCCAAAGCGGTCCTGACCATCAAAAAATATTTGAAGTTGGTGTCTATCTGAACGATGAACTTATTGCCTCGGGTAAGGGGAATTCGAAACAAAAGGCTGAAGAAAATGCTGCTACCAAAGCTGCCGAAATTATTGTATAATTCCATCCATGCTAAAAATCAAATTAAAACCAAAGGGTAAAATTCACCAAAGGAGTTTTCGAATTGTCATCTCTCCTGACCGTAGTAAATCAAATGGAAAATTTGTTGATGACATCGGTTTTTATACCCCACAAACTAAAACTTTACAAATCGACAAAGAAAAACTAGCTCTATGGATTAAAAACGGTGCCCAAATGACAGAGGGTGTCGATAAACTATTAAATCCCGATAAATATCCCCGAAAAAAGAAGAACAAAGAAGTTGAGAAAATAGAGAAGAAAGAAGAAAAAGTAGAAAAAGTCGAGACAGCCGAAGTGATAGAATCCACACCAACAGAAACTGTTACAGAAGAAGTACCAACTGAAGAAACAAAATAATATGACAGATATTAAAAGCGCGGCCGAATATATTATCAAAGCAATTGTCCTTGAAGACAGTAATGTCGTCGTAGAATCGAAAATTGAAAACCAATTGACCATTATCGAAGTATCTGCCCCACCCGAAATAATCGGCCAAATTATTGGTAAAGAAGGAAAAATCATCAAAGCCGTTCGAACTCTCCTCAACCTAGCTTTTCCCGAAACTCATTACATCCTTCAAATTAAGGAATAAAAAAGGGATCTTGTCTTTCGTATTTTGTGTATTTGGCTTCTTTGTCAGTTGTTTCCACTGTCATCACTTTGTATTCATTAATCAATGAAAGCAATTCTTGTTCTTCCTTTGTTGGAGTTAAATCGGCTAGACTCAAATTTTCTGGATTCGTAACATTGAGTTCAGGTAGATAATATGCCATTACATTTAACTTCACCACTGATATTCCACCTTCTAGGGTTCTCATATCAATCTTATCTATAGACATTATTGGCAAACTTCTTTCAATCGCTTTTACCAAATCAATATATTTTTCTGTTGGTCCAACCAAACTCACTAAAACCGGTAATTTTTCAAAATTCATTGCACCCTTTTTTGGAGTTTGACTTTTACTAGTAACCATCGTCAAAGAAAAATCGTCAATTGCATACCCCAAGTCAGCCGCCGCTCCTCTAACAACACCAACTAATAAATAGTTACTTTTTTCAGGCAATAATCCCATACTTAATTTGAAAGAATTATTTTTTATGTCCTCTTGGTTAATACTTTGTAAGTACTTTGTTTTTTCCTCTACATCGGCAGTTTTCGCTTTCATCTGTTTAATCTGTGCCATTTTTTGGGGTACTTCATTTATTTTTGGAACAATCACCAACACCATACTCATAAAAATTACTAATCCTAAAGCAATTGGTTCCAGCCACAGTACTATCAGTCTTGTGTCTCGACCAAAAAGTTTGTCTGGTAAGTTTAGTCCTTTTATCATTCTATTATTACTCCCATATTTACCAACCAATTACCATCACTGGTATAGGTTACGTTATTAATATCTACCTTTTTAATTCCTTCAATTTCACCTTTGTTTGCCTCATTAACCCTACCTTCGATAAAGTCTACACCCTCACGATTATTGGTAGCTACTGAAATAATAAATTCTTTGTCTTCATTAATTTGAAACTTTGAAACTGTGGCTTTCTCCGAAAATATTGTTGTCACTTTTTCAAAAGCGGTTGAGTATTCAAAACGGTCTTTCAACACCTGACCCAATACCTTTATCCTATATTTAATTAGTTGACTTAAAGTAATTTCATCAGTCATTCCTTTAAAAGCCTCCAAGTTTTGCTTGTATTTCTTATTTTCTGCCTCAAGAGACACTCCCACAAATATGTGTGATATCACTGTCCCCACAATTACTAGAACCCACAAAGTCGCTCCAATCGCCATATAATGTCGAAATGTTTTTTGAAGTTTCATTCTCGCGGCCTGAAACTTGGCTTGACTTGGTAGTAAATTTAAATTAAAACTGTCACCTGTCTTCATAACATACCTCGCATGGCCAAGCCGGCAGCAGTTGAAAACTTATAACCATCAACATTTAAATCAATTGGTAATACAATCTGCGTCGAATCAATCTTTAAAAATGGTTGTATCACCTGAACCTCAATTCCTAGTAATCGAGTTAATTCCTCAGCAAAACCCGGCATTTTTGAACCACCACCACTTAATACCAACAATTCAATTGCCTTGTCACTACCCTCAGTATACTGGGCCATGGCTCTTCTAATTTCTTCAGCCATACTACTAAAAACCGGCATAATAGAATTTTTGATTTTTCCCTCTAATTCCATCTCTTTTATACCATATGCTTTCTTATACTCTTCAGCACTAGCCATATCCAGACCGAGGTTGACCGATATTGCCCGAGTCAAAGATTCACCCCCAACAGGCATTGATCTCGCAAAATAGATATTTCCATTTCTAAAAGCCACAATTTCTGAATATTTTTCTCCAATATCTACCAACATGGTCGCCACTGAGGCTGTTGCCATTTGTTTTAATATTCGTCTCATTGATACCGCTGGAGATTCAATTGCCAACAAATCAATTCCGGCAGTTTTAAATATCTTTATATAATTTGATATCAAATCATTTTTGGCGGCTATTGCAAATACAGTCAGTCTCCCAGCTTGATCTTCTTCAATCACCTCATAATCTATTGAAACCTGATCAAGAGGGTAGGGAACAAAGGTTTCTGCTTCAAAACGCAGAGCATCCTTAATCTCAGTTTCTTTAAGTGGTGGCAAAGATACCAAACGACTAACAATCTCATATTCTGGAAGGGCTGTGACTGCTTGTCGACCATTAATTTTTAAATCTTTCAGTAAATTTCTCAAGGCCACTCCAACATCTTCTACACTTTTTTTTGTTGAGTCTGACTTCATCCATTCACTATTTGGAGTCTTTATCTCGCCAACTGCTGACAAAACAAAGTTATCCCCAGTTTTATTCAAGGCTACAACCTTTATACTACCTAGACCTAAATCAATTCCAACAATATCGCTCATTATTTAAGTATATGCTATTTCCCCTCAATCACTCAATATGGAAGATTCAGAGACAACACCCATCAATAAAAAGTAGGGGATTTTGTAACGTTGAACCACTCTCAGTTTTTTGTTTACCTGACCTGATGATACTTCTCCTACCTTTCCAGTTGAGCTA
>DATMWB010000004.1:0-2911 GCA_035562735.1 Candidatus Methanoperedens sp. | reverse complement strand
TTATATGACGCTATTCTTTCTCTCAGCTTTTCATTTTGCTGGTTATTTTTAGCCATTTCCAAATTGTTTAAGTAGTTACCCACATCCTTTGTCGTTGAATTTATTACGATTTGCACCGTAAAATTCAGCGAATTTAAAATTCCCCCATAAGCAAAAATCAACGCACTTTGTTCTTTTTCAGACAACAAATCAAAATTTACTGATGAAACTTGCATCACTTTTGAGGCTGATCCATCTTTTAAGATTACAATTCCGTCGATTATATCCTCTATCGGAAGATTGTCTTGAGTACTACCTTTGATGGCGATTCTAAGTGGGTCGATTGGCATGCTACATAATGATAACCTATTTCCACCCTATTTGGCGATAATCCTGATGGGTTTAACTATCTTTCCTTCAAGATAAATTTCCACCCTATCAAATTCCAGTCCTTTCTTTTCAGTGACTACCAAGTAACTTCCATCTGACATTTGAGTTAGAGTCTTAAACTGTCCAAGTTGATTAGTTTTTAGTACTCTAGCCGGGTTGCCGTCTTTGTCTTGTATTTCAATAATTGCTCCCTCCACAATCTTATTGCTTTTATCAAGTACCATTCCTACCACAACGTTTGGAGAGTCAGGAATGTTTGGCATGGGTATGTTTCCAAACACAGCATCACCTGTCGCCTCAAGCTTTCCTTTCTTTAGTCCGCTTTCAGTCTTTTCTTCAACCTTTACTTCCTTTTCGGCTTCCCTTCCTACAGATGGCAACGAGTCTATAAACTCTTGAACCTTTTTACCCTCCTTTTCAGGTATAACCAATTCCTCATCCTCTTCCTTCTTAATATTTTTTGTCAAATCAATGTCAAGCCAATTGACTGGCTTTCTCTTTTTATAAAAATATATTGTCGGAGAATATATCGACTTTATAAAAGCAGTTGCCCAGGTTTCTAAGGGTCTATCTTCGTAGGGGACAAATGCCAGAGCCAGTCCGCCTGCAGCAAAGATAAATATTAAAGGCCATTTAATAAAAAAAACCAAAGGTGAGGCATGAATAATCAAAGCCAAGATAATTCCCGCAGCTGCTTTCCCAAACTGCTTTAAAGTCATTTCTCCTACCAATTTAAATTCGTAGGAAGTTATTTGCTGTGGAATTGGATGTTGTTCCATCTCTTAAATTCTACCTTATTTATCCATAGATGATAAATATTATTAATATTTTAAATATAATTTCTTCCTCCTCTTGTCAAAGAGGGGGTAGGGGGAGATTGAGTAACAAAGGGGAATTAAGGGGGTTTTGCTCTATAATTAGGTATGTCTCATCTCGTCATCATCGATGGTCATGCCATTGCTCATCGTGCCTATCATTCAATTCCGCCACTCAGTCTAAATGGTCAACCTGTCAATGCTATTTATGGTTTTTACTCCATGATTTTGTCATCAATAGATCAATTAAAACCAGACTATCTTTTAGTTTGCCTTGATTCTCCAGGTCCCAACTTTCGCAATACTGAATTTTTAGGCTATCGCGCCAAGCGCAAACCCACTGATCACGATCTTGTTTCCCAATTACCCCTTTTATCAGAAACTTTAGAAAAAACAGGTATTCCTAGTATCTCTATGGGTGGTTTTGAGGCTGATGATTTAATTGGAACATTAGCCAAAAAAGCTCAACGGAAAAAGTTCATTCAAAAAATTACCATCATTACTGGCGACAAAGATTTAATGCAACTAGTCAACAAAAAAGTTTCCCTTTTTGTCCCCGTTCGAGGTCTTTCGGAGACAAAGACTTATGATAGCCAAGGAGTCAAAGAAAAATTAGGAGTTACCCCATCTCAAGTCATCGACTTAAAAGCTCTAATGGGGGATATGTCCGATTCTTATCCTGGAGTTACTGGAATTGGTCCAAAAACTGCCACCGATCTTCTTGATAAATATCAAAACCTCGACAATATTTATACTCACCTCAACGAAATTGATGATAATGTTAGGGAAAAACTAACAAGAGACAAAGACAATGCCTATCTCTCACAAAAATTAGCCACCCTAATCACCAATATTCCCTTAAACTTCAAACTTCGCTCCGCTCGTCTCAACAACGACAAATTCCTCGGTCTTCTTTCCCTTTTTGAGGAATACAATTTCAAATCTCTTTCCTCCCGTCTTAAAAGAAAATTAAACTATTCCACCGAAATTAAAACTCCACCAAAACCAAAAATCGACCCCAATCAAAGCTCTTTATTTTAAAATTTATGCCAACCATTTCAACCCTTTCTCAATTAAACATCAATTCTAATTCTCGTATTTTGGTTTTTATGCCCCACCCCGATGATGAAGCAGTTTTTTGCAGTGGCTTACTCAAAAAATTAACCACCAACAATCTTCCAGTAAAACTAATTACCCTCACTTCAGGTGAAAAAAGTACTTTAGTTTTTGGTTTAAAACCAGGCGATGACTTAGCTACCACCCGCCGAATTGAACAAAAAAATTCCTGTGAAATTCTAGGAATTACTGATTTTGAAGTTTTAACCTTTCCAGATGGTGGTCTAAAAACAAAAGAGGAGGAAGTAAAAGAAATAATTTTTCAGCAGATAAATTTATTTGAACCCACCCATGTCGTGACCCTAGAACCCGATGGTATTTACGGTCACCCCGACCACATTGCTCTGAGTAAGTTTGTTTGTGACATAGTAAAAGATCCCATCAAGCTCCTTTATGCCACCATTCCCGAATTCAAGAAAAAACGCCCAGTTTCCAAAATGTCTGAAAAAGACGAAATAAATCCTATTCCTCCAGAATACGTTCTAAAATTAACTTCAGCTGAAAGCGCGGCCAAAATTGCCTCTCTTCGTGCCCATCGCACTCAATTTGGGGATTTTCTCTCCAAGGCTAAATCTTTTATTTTTTTTAAATCAACCAAACTCCTCGACCAC
>DATMWB010000003.1:0-111911 GCA_035562735.1 Candidatus Methanoperedens sp. | reverse complement strand
TATGAGACTCAGCTAAAACTCCATCACAATCCCAAGCAATTCTAAATATTTTTCCAGTTTTGGTTGACATTCAAAGTATATTATAGCTTAAAGCTAAATCTTCTGACTCTAGGTGACTGATATAATTTTCTTATGTCAAAGAACCCAATAATTAATGCTCTTTGCGCTGCCGCTTATATTTTTCTTGGAGTCACAATAATGACCTTTGTGACGGAACCACTAAAAAATAAGCCTGATACATTTTTTGCCCCAATAGTATTTTTGTCACTATTGACACTTTCCGTTGCAGTGATGGCATTTCTGTTTTTTTATCAACCTTTGGCACTTTTTATCGAAGGTAAAAAAAAGGAAGCCATAGATCTGTTTGCTAAGACTGTGGGAATTTTTGCGATTATTACAATTATTTCTCTGACACTGCTTTATTGGGGAATTATTTGAAAATTGTTTGACTTTGGATTTTTCAAAAATTTTACTTCTCTATGAGATAAGGAGGGGTTTAAATCCTTCAGTAAATTTTCAGAAAACAACCGTATATTAACAATAATTAATATTTAATATAAATAATGAACAAAAATAATGTAATGATAGCGATACTTATGGTTATAGTTGGAGTCGGGGCTTTTGCTGGAGGAATGAAATATCAGCAAAGTAAACTACCAGTGATGGGCCAATTTGGTAATGGCGAAAACCTTTTTGGGGGCAGAAATCAAATGGGAAATAGAGACGGTAGTGGTGCTCAAACAGGTGGAACACAAACTGGTGTTGGACAGAGAAGGATGGGAAATGGTCAAATAGCAGGAGAAATTACCAGTGTTGCCGATAATTCGATTACTGTCAAAATGACTGATGGTAGCTCAAAAATTGTAATTTTGGGTGATAGCATCAAAGTTACAGAATCAACTGCAGTTGAAAAAAGTATGTTAAAGGTAGGAGTCAAAGTAGCAGTCTTTGGAACACCAAACACTGATGGAAGTGTCACTGGATCAAATATCGAACTCAATCCCTCTTTCTTGGGACAGATGGCAAAATTGACTGGAACACCTGAAAAAACAAATTAAGAATAAAAATTATTACTAAAAAACCGCCGTGAATCGGCGGTTTTTTTGATATCTTAGATAAAGATTAAGGGTCGATGAAGGTGAGGGCGTAGCCCTTTTGATCTGCACGACCAGTACGACCAATGCGGTGAATATAATCTTCGTAAGTTGCGGGTTGATCGTAGTTAATGACGTGGGTAATATTGTGAATGTCTAATCCCCTAGCAGCTACATCAGTAGCGACGACGATTTTTAATTGATCTTCTTTGAAACCACGAATGACAGTGACTCTTTGACTTTGGCGTTTATCACCATGAAGAGAATCAACAGCAAAACCCTGTGATTTGAGAGAAATGGTCAATTTTTCGGCATAAAGCTTGGTTGAGGTAAAGATTAAAACTTTTTTATAATCTTCTTGTTTTAAAAGTTTGCTCAAAGTACTTTCTTTGTCAAAACGGGGGACGCGGATAACATCTTGCTCGACATGAGAAGAAGTTGGCGTTGATTTTAGAGTAACTTTGGCGGGATCTTTTAGAAAGGTGTCAATCAATACTTCAATCTTTTTATCCACAGTTGCGGAGAAAAATAGGGTTTGATGAGCCTGAGTAATTTGGGAAACAATGGATTTGATATCAGCAACAAAACCCATGTCCAACATGCGGTCAACTTCATCCAAGACGAGAGTGTCAAATTGGGCAAAATTGATGACTCGGCGACGATTCAAATCCATGATACGCCCAGGAGTGCCGATGATGACATTGGGACCACGACGAATATCCATAATTTGTTCGCGCATAAAAGCACCACCAATGGCTAGTGCCAAATAGACTCGTAATCCAGGAGTAAAATCCCTAAAATCACTTTTAATTTGTTGAGCCAATTCTCGAGTTGGAGCTAAAATTAAAATTCTTTTGTTGGGATTTTTAATAATAGCGTCAATTAAGGGCAAGGCAAAGGCGGCGGTTTTTCCAGTACCTGTATTGGCGATACCTAAAACATCACGACCAGCCTGAACTTGCGCAATAGTCTGGTCTTGAATGGGGGTAGGTTTGGTATAACCTTTGGCCTTAATATTGGCCAATAATTGGGGATTAAAGTTAAAATCCTCAAAAGAATGGACAGGGTTGGTCTCTTCGATTTTGGTAAATTCCTCGGCTTTTTTAATAAAAAGAGCAGGATTGATAACATTTCCAAAACGACGACGGGGACCGCCTCGTGAAGGACCTCTGGAAAAACGTGAAGGAAAAGAGGGTTTACCGGGTCTTCGACCAAAATTGGCAAAAGATCTCCCATTTGAATTGTTGGAACGCGCAGGACTGGATGTATTTTGATGGTACATATAAATTGATAGGCTTGGAGCCCACAATTATAAATACACATCTTTTAGTTGTGATACGGGCACTAAAGCAAAATCAGAGAGTAGTGTAACACAGATAAAAAATATGTCAAATTATAGGATAAAATATTATTATGGATAAAGGAATCTTTGAAAAAATCAGAGATGAGGTTAGGAAAATTCCTAGAGGAAAGACAAGAAGTTATGGAGAGATAGCAAGAATTGTGGGAACAAAGGCAATAGTTGTTGGGTGGGCCCTTAGAGGAAACGAAGATATGAGTATCCCCTGCCATAGAGTAATTAAGTCAAATGGGGAACTTGCCGATAAATTTTCATTAGGAAACTGGCCTGAGCAGAAGAGAAGACTTGAGGTGGAGGATATCCGGTTTAAAGGTAGAAAAGTTATAGTAGAATAGAAACATGGATAAAGTCATTACAGTCAAAATTGCCGGTCCAGCTGGAACGGGAATTAAATCAGCAGGGCTTTTGCTAGCAAAAATGCTAAGTGAAAGCGGATATAACTTAAAAGATTATTCTGAGTACCCATCACTGGTGCGTGGTGGTCACAATACTTATCAGGTTAGCTTTTCTCCAAGTGAAATTTATTCGGTTCATTTTATGGTAGATATTTTTATCAGTTTGGTGGCAGGACATTGGCAGGAACATAGCAAGGAATTTGGAGAAAATACTTTAGTTTTTGCTGATAATGATGGTAAAATTAATATTCCCTTTAAGGAGATGTGTGATAAATTGGGGGGAAATATCTATAGTAACACCATTAGTTTGGGTCTATTGGCGTACCTTTTGGATTTAGATAAGGAGTTTGCCAAAAAAAATATTGCAGATGCTTATGGAAATGATTCGAACAATTTAAGTGCTTTTGAAGAGGGCTATAGCTGGGGAGAAAAAAATTGCCAAAAACTTAGTGTGGAAAAAGGTAGAAATACTGAGAAAAAAATAATTGTGGATGGAAACGAAGCTGCAGGATGGGGACTTTATAAAGCAGGACTGGATATGTTTGTAGCCTACCCAATGACACCAGCTTCTGGTTTGCTTCATTTTTTAGCTAAGAACATGGATGAATTTAAAATTAAAGTTATTCATCCTGAAGATGAGATTGCTGTGGCGTCAATTGCCTCCGGTGCCTCAATGGCAGGCTCTAGGGCTGCTGTAGGCACCTCAGGTGGAGGTTTTGCTCTAATGACTGAAACTATAAGCCTTGATGCACAGGCGGGATTGGGAGTGGTTTATTTTCTATCAATGAGACCCGGTCCAGCGACAGGAATGCCAACTTGGACTCAACAGGGTGATTTGTTGTTTGCCATTCATAGCGGTCATGGAGAATTTCCCAAGGTAGTACTGGCGGCTGGTGATCATGAAGAAGCCTATGAACTTAGTAAGTTGTCTTTAAATTTGGCCAATAAGTTTGATATTCCAGTGATAATGCTTTCAGATAAAAATCTCTCAGAAAGTAGTGCTAATACAAAAGACTTTAATATTGATGAGAAAGAAGTCGTTGTTAGTACCAAACAAATTCCGGGGAAGGGTCACACAATTAAACTATATAATAGTTATGAGCATAATGAGGATGGTTATTCTGTGGAAGAAGCGGCGGAAAGTAAGAAAGCCATGGATTTGAGATTGAATAAAGAAAAGGATATTTTAGAGGCGATGCCAAAGGTAAACTTATATGGTAGTGATAAGGCTAAAAAGATAATTGTTTCTTGGGGTTCGACAAAGGGAGCGATTTTAGAAGCCTTAAAAGAAATGGAAAACAAAGAAGATTTTGCCTTTTTACAGCTCAAGGGCTTATGGCCAATAGACCCAAGGATAGGTCAAATAATAAATGGTTTTTCAGAAAAGATATTAGTGGAAAATAATGCCACAGCCCAACTTGAATCTCTTTTAAAATCAAAAATGACAGTTGAGTTTACTAAAAAAATATTAAAATATGACGGAAGGCCTTTCTTTCCGGAAGAATTAAAGGAGGAACTAAATGACTAATTGGCGATCAGGGGTTATCCCTACATGGTGTCCTGGGTGTGAAGATTATGTTATTTTTGCTGGTTTACAGGGTACTTTGGCAAAATTAAATCTTGACCAAGATAAGACTGTTATTGTCTATGATATTGGTTGTATTGGTAACATGGCTGACTTCGTTAAAGGGTGGGGAGTCCACTCTCTTCATGGTAGATCTATTTCAACTGCAGTGGGAATAAAATTGGCCAACCCCGAACTAAATGTGATTGCTATTGGTGGTGACGGAGGAATTTATGGTGAAGGATTGAGTCACTTGATAGCCGCAGCTAGATTAAACATCGATATTACCGTAATCGTGGCCAATAACCATCTCTATTCTCTGACTACTGGTCAAAGTAGCCCTACTACTCCAAAGGGGACCAAGACAAAATCGACACCTCACGGTGTACCAAGTGTGGCTTTGATGCCAGTGGAGTTACTAAAAACTGTAAATCCAGAAGTGACTGCTGAACATCTTGATTGTAAAGAACCTCTAAAAGTGAATGAGGCGATGGAAAGGGCCATAAGTCACAAAGGTTTTCATCTTTTAGATTTGGAACAGCTGTGTGTAAGTTTTGGAAAACAATTAAAACAAAGTTAACCTCCCCTGCCCCTCCTTTGAAAGGAGGGGAGAGAATATTATTTAACTAATTTTTATCTAAATTATTTTTAAATAACTCCTCAAAACTGAAACCAAAATTTATATAAAAAAATGACAAAGAAAAATAGTGATAAGGAATTGTTGGTGGTATCAGAAATCTTTACCGAAGCCAGTGACGTGGAAAAACGATATAAGGCGCTTAAAAAAACCATAAAAAATATAAAAAAGTTTAACGAAGTGAAGCTAAAGGGTCCAATAGCAGAAGCTTAGGTTAGAAAAAGCAAAAGAAGAGCTAAAAATAGAGTATATATTCCAAAGAACCAAATTTGACGATTTTTTAGGACTTTTTGGAGTATGTTTAGGGAAAATAAACCGACAATAAAAGTAAGTAGAAAAGAAGCCAAATATTGGATATTTAGATAAGAAGTCAAGTCGAGATTGGTAACTCCAAGAACTATGGCTCCAAGTGAGGCGGGAATAAAAAGACAAAAGGAAAAATTAAAGGCAGTTTCTGGTGAAAGACCAAGGGCAAGAGCAGTGGCAATGGTAGTGCCAGCGCGGGATACTCCCGGGAGTATGGCAAAGGCTTGAGATATACCGATTATAATTGCCTGTAGTAGGGTTATTTCTGATTTTTCACCCCTTGATCTTTTTGTGGTTAATAAAATTGATGAATTAATTATAAAAAATAACGGTAAGAGAGAATAATTAGAAAATATTGATTCGACATTGTCATTTAAAAATATACCGACAAAGGCAGCCGGAATTGAGGCAACAATAATTTGGGGTAAGTGAGAAAAAAAGAACTTGATTCTAAGGCGAAAAAAGAATAGAACAGATAATAAGGTAGCAGTGTTAAGAAAAATATCAAAACCTAATGAAGGAGTTAAGCCAAAAAAGTGTTGAAATAAATTTAAATGACCAGAGGAAGATACGGGTAAAAATTCAGTAATACCCTGAATAATAGAAAGAATAAGAGATTGGATAAAAGACATGAGTTTATTTTACTATGAAAAATTTAAAAAACCCGCCGGAGAGGCGGGTTTGAGGTTTTAAGAGAGATTGCTTCGTCGGAGTACCTCCTCGCAATGACGAAGGTAGTCAAAATGACGAAGGTGGTCGCAATGACAAGAATATTAACGCTTTGGAGATTGCTTTTGTTTACGAGCTTTACCGCCGGTACCAACCATTCTTCTTTCACGAACTCTAGCGTCAACAGTCAAAAGTCCTGCTTGAGCTAAAGCGAGGGTCATGTCAGGATTGCCCTTTTTAAGAGCGCGGGATATGGCTAAAATCAGAGCGGCTAATTGACCGGTTCTTCCACCGCCAACAATTTTGGCAGAAAAATGAAATTTTCCTTCCGTTCCAGTTGTTTTGAATGGTAGCTCGAGACGAGAAAAAGTTAAGGGGAAGTATTTATTAATTTCTCGAGCGTTGATGGTTGAATCACCTTTTCCAGAAAATAATTTGATGGTAGCAACAGCAGATTTACGACGACCGAGGGCGTAAACATAAGTATTGGCGGTTTTTTTGGTGGTTTTTGGAGTTGCCATAATTATTTACCTAATTTTTCGGTATATTTGTGTTCTGCATTTGCAGAAATTTTTAAACGGCGCATTCTAAGAGGTCGAAGATGATTTTTAGGAAGCATGCCATGAACAGCAAATTCAATTACTTTGCGAGGATCCTTGACCATCAGTTCTTTTAGACTCATTTCTTTTAAATGTCCGGCGAATGCAGTATGGTGATAATATATTTTTTGCTTTAGTTTTTTTCCGGTAACAACAATATCCTTGGCATTGATAGCTACTACATAATCACCATCATCTCGATGATATGAAAAAGTGGCTTTGTTTTTTCCCATGAGTACCGCAGCAATTTCTGTGGCGGCACGTCCCAATGTTTTACCTGACAAGTCAACTAAAACCCAGGAACGGACTGGATTACTTCCTTTTAAAACAGTGGTTTTTGATTTCATTTTTTAGTTTCCCCTTTTTTAACGACTTTTTTAGTAACTTCTTTTTTTACAGTCTCCTTTTTTACAGCAACTTTTTTACCACCAAAGGAGGTTTTTATTTTGTCTGAAGCAGCTTTTTTATCTTGCTTGGAAATCTCCTTGGGTAAGGTGTTTATTTCTTTGATAAAACTTAGTTTGACAATCAAGGCATTATCACCTTGTCGAAACTTGACGTTGTTCATCTGGGTAAAATTTTGGGTTTGACCAGAAAAAGTGGTTGAAAATGCGGTGACAATATTGTTGACAACATTTCTATCTTGAAAGAAGGTAAAAATATAGCGACGAGAGTTTAGATCTGCTTTTACTGCAGCGGCAGCAATTTTTTCTGCCAAAGGCATTATAGATTTTGCTTTGGCGGTGGTGGTTTTGATAAAACCATAAGTGAAAAGACTGCGCAACTGAGAACGATAGAGAGATTGGCGTTCGTTGATATTACGTCCTAATTGTCGACCAGATATTCGATGTCTCATACTTTATTTGTTCCAAGAAAAGCCTTTTTCTCGAAGCCAAGCATCAATAATTTTTAATGATTTTTCGCCAACATTTTTTGCCTTGCTAACATCAGGACGACCAGCTTTGACTAGGGCGTCAATAGTAGGATAACCTGCTTTTTTAAGAGCATTGGTAACTCGAAGAGGTAATTCAATTTCTTCAACACTGATTTCTGCCATTTGGTTGATAGGCATTGAATCTAAAGTTATGACCTCGTCGTCGAATTCACGAGTATCAACAATTTGGCTAAGGGCATTGATTAAATCTTTGGTTGCAGCTTGAAGTGCGGCCATAGGTTCAATAGAACCGTCGGTCCAAATTTCCATGGTTAATTTGTCATAATTACTCTTTTTACCAAGACGGGTTGGTTCAACAGTGTAATTAGCTTTTAAAACAGAGGTAAAAGTTGCATCTAGAATTATTTCGCCAACGATATCGGTTTTTTGTTCACGAGCCAGAGTATAACCAACACCACGTTCAACAGTTATTTCAATTTTTAGATGGGCTTTGTCATCAGTAAGGGTAGCAATAACTTGATCAGGATTGGCTACTTTACAAACAGTATTGTCGGCAATATCTCCAGCAGTAACGACACCTTTACCTTTTTTATCTAAAACGAGAGTAATGGGTTCTTCCTTGGTGTAGGTAAACTTTACTTTTTTAAGATTTAAAGAAACTTCAACTAAATCTTCTTTAACACCGTTTAGGGTGGTAAAAAGATGGGTGGCTCCATCTATTTTGATACGGGTAATGGCAGCACCTGGAATAGTGATTAATAAAATACGTCGAAGACTATTTCCTAAAGTGTGGCCTAATCCACCAACAAGAGGACTTAATTCAAATTTGCCATAATTGGCATTTTGTTTAATGGTTTTGATATGAAATCGGCTGGTGTCGATCATGAGTGTCTCCTTTTTGTTATCTTGAATAATATTCAATGATTAAATTAACATCGATCCCGTTTTGATTTTGATCGATAATGGGAAGAGCAAGTATTTTAGCAGAATTTTTTGATTTGTTGAGATCAATCCATTCTGGGGATTTGAAGTCTTTGTCGGCATATTTAAAAGTATCGCCAGACTTTTCAACTATCTTTGATTTTAAGGTAATTACATCACCAACATTAACTTGATAAGAGGAGATGTTGAGGACAGCATCATTTACAAGAATTTGTTTATGACTGATTAACTCCTTTGCATGACTTCTTGATAAACACAAACCAGCATTATAAACAACATTGTCGAGTCTTCTTTCTAAAAGAATCATTAAATTGTCACCAACTAAACCTTTTAGCTTTTTGGCGGCGTTGTAATAATTTTTGAACTGAGTTTCCATAACTCCGTAAATTCTCTTGGCTTTTTGTTTGGCACGAAGTTGAATTCCGTAATCAGTGGGTTTTTTACCTCTTTTCAAACCGTGCATACCAGGCTTAATAGCGCCTTTTTTTTCTAGTGGGCATTTTGGTGAAAAACAACGAGCACCTTTTAGGTAGAGCTTAACGCCCTCTGCTCGACAAAGACGACATTTGGTATCTAGTGTAGTTCTCATATTGGTTTAGATTAAACTCGGCGGGCCTTGGGAGGTCGGGGGCCGTTGTGTGGAACTGGGGTAACATCGGCAATTACGTCAACTTCAAAATCTCGCTTTGTACGCAAGAATCGGAGTGCGGCGTCTCGGCCTGTACCTGGACCTTTTAAGTAAACTGCTAATTTTTTAATACCATACTGTTTGACACCATCAAGAGCTTTTTCGATGGCAGTGGTAGCGGCGAAAGGAGTTGATTTCCTCGAACCCTTGAAACCACACTGACCTGAGGAAGACCAAGCAAGAGCATTTCCATTGGCATCAGTAACTGTGACAATGGTGTTGTTGAAGGTGGATTGAATATAAAGTCTACCTTCAGAAATACTTTTGATAACTTTCTTTCGAACTGAAGGTGCTTTGACTTTTTGTGAAGATGATTCAGTTTTGGTTGATTTAGCCATATGATTTTATTTTTTTGCGGTTGAAGCAGCTTTTTGCTGGGTTTCAATTTTTGCCCAAGCTTCCTTGGTAAGAGAACCAACTGTTTTCTTTTTACCCTTGCGTGTACGGGAATTAGATTTTGTCCTTTGACCACGTACAGGGAGAGAAACAATATGGCGAATACCACGGTAACATTTAATTGCTTTTAAACGATCAATATTTTCACGAATTTCTCTTTTTAGGTCACCTTCTGTTTGGAACTCTTCCAAAGCTTTCATTAGATTGCTAATGTTGTCACGAGTAAAGGTTTTAACCCGAGTATCAAGTTCAATACCAGCTTTTTTGGCTAATTCGATAACATTTTTTGGACCAATACCGTAAAAACGAGTTAGAGCAATTTGGGCTCTTTCGTTGTCGGGGATTTCAATTCCGGAAATTCTCATATTAAAGTTAACCCTGTTTTTGGGTGTGTCTTTTGGTAGAACAAATAACTCGTTTAATACCCCGTCGAATGACGATTTTACAGTTCTTGCAGCGGAGTTTTATGCTTGATTTAACTTTCATAAACTTTAGACTTTGGTATTGTAACCTAAACTTCGAATAATATCAAAGAGTAAATTACATTTTTTTTGGGGATTAACCACGATAAGTTATACGACCTTTATTACCATCGGGAGATAGGACTAGAGATACGGTATCTCCAGCCAAACAGCGGATATGGTGCATTTTTAATTTTCCCGCTAAATAACAGACGATTTGACGACCGTCCTCAAGTTTTACCCGAAAAAGTTGGTCGGGTAGAACTTCTGTGACAATTGCTTTTACTTGTGGTTCTTTCATTTAGATTAAATTTATAATTTGTTTTTAATTATTTCGATTTTGTTAACAATATCGGTAAAAACTGGTTCGACTGGCCGGTTGCCATCAACATCAAAAAATAATCCCTTTGATTCAAAGTATTCACGAATTGGAGTAATACCGTCATCGTAGAATTGTTGACGTGAGGCAATAGCTTCAGGAGTATTGTCGGTCCTGTCTTTATCTTGAAACTCATCTCCGAGTCTGGCTCGGCGAGTAGAAATTTCGGCAAGACTTACGGTCAAATGAATTAGCAGAGAAAAAGGTCTTGATTGTTTTTTAAGAAAATATTCGACAATTTTACCTTGATTTAAAAGTCGGGGAAAACCATCAATAATAAAATTTTGATAATCTATTGTTTTTAATTTGGCTACTAGAACGTCAAAAACTAAATCATCGGGAACTAATTTTCCTTGATCAATATATGTTTTTGCTTCAACACCAAAGCCTGTTTTATTTGCTATTTCGTCTCGAAGAAGTTGGCCGGTTGAAAGATGGGTGAGATTGTATTTTTTTGCAATGAGCTTGGCTTGGGTCGATTTACCACAACCACTTGGACCGATTATAAAAAGATTTAATGACATTTTTAATAAGTTAGTTTATCGTAATTATACATTTGAACAACATTTTCTATTTTACGATTGAGTTCTAGAATAACGGAGACGACAATGAGGACTGAAGTTCCACCAATTGTTAGTGAAGTGATGCCAGTGATGTTTTGGACTAAAGAAGGGACAACCGCAATAAGAGCTAAGAAAACTGCACCGATAAAAACAACGCGATAGAGTAAGTATTGGAGTCTTTTTTCGGTGGCAATCCCTGGTCGAATACCGGGAATAAAACCGCCTGATTTTCTAAGTTCTTCGGCAACATCTTTGGGTTTAAAGACGACAGTTGAATAAAATATCGTGAAACCAATAACTAAAAGAAAATAAAATATTAAATAAGTGGCACTTGTACTACTAAAAGCGTCTGAGAGATGTCTAGCAAAATTGGCAATGGCTGGATTACTGACTCGACTAAGAGATTGTCCCAACAAAGAAGGCATAGAAACAAGAGAAACTGCAAAAATTATTGGCATGACTCCGGCTACATTTACCTTTATGGGAAGATAGGTGGTTTGAGCTCTTTTTGCATAGGAAATTGGAATTCTAAAGACAGCTTCTTCTATCGTAACCACAGCAAATACAATGGCAAAAGCTAAGGCCAAAAATAAGATTAAGTTAAAGAGAGTTTGGGGGTTAGAAAAATCGGCTAGACTAAGTGATTGGACAGCGGCGATGGGAAGGCGGGAAATAATACCTGCAAAAATCATAACCGAAATTCCATTGCCAATTCCAAATTCGTTTATTAGCTCACCAAGAAATATCATAATCATTGTACCGGTAACCATGGAGAGGACAAGAGCAATAATAGTTAAAATTGATTGTTGGCCAATTATATTTTGGGAATTTAAAATACCATACATAGCTAAAGCCTGAAAAATTGAGAGGGGGATAGTGAGAATTCTAGTGTACTGATTTATTTTGGCACGACCATATTCCCCTTCTTTTTGTAATTCTTTTAATTCGGGAATAACAAAACCAAACAGCTGAAGCATGATAGAAGCATTGATATAGGGATTTAGGCCTAAAGCGGCTATTGAAAAATTGGCTAATGTTCCACCAGAAAATATATCTAGTAACGATAAAAATTGATTTTGAGCAAAAAATGATTTTAGAAGAGATAAATTGACACCTGGTACTGGGATATGAGCGATTAGGCGGAAAAATACTAAAATTCCAAGAGTTATAAAAATCTTTTTACGAAGCAGTGGTGTCTTTAGACCTTCAAAATAGAGAGATAAAGATTTTGAGAGGTAATTCATGACTCTATCTTACCACCAGAAGCAACGATTTTTGCGACTGTTTTTTTAGAAAGTTCAATTCCCTTGAAGGTTAATTTTTTGTCTAATTCCCCAGTGGAAAGAATTTTAACTTTTTTGGTTAAATCTCGTACTGTAGTGCGACTTATTTTTTCAAAAATCGATTTTTTGTCAACCATGTCCCCACTTTTAAACCATGTAGAAATTTGGGATAGAGAAATTATATAAGTATCATCCTTTGGTAGTAATCGATGTTTTCCCCTAAGAAAAGGTAATCTCTTTAACCATGATTTTTTAATCTTAGTTCCATCAAAAGTCAATTTACCATGACCACGAACATTGTCACCTTTGGCACCACGGCCAGTAGTGTGACCACCGACTCCAGATCCAATACCTCGACCTACTCGCTTGGCGGTTTTGGCAACAGTTTTTTGTAAGTTTGACAAGATATCCATATTATTTTTTAAGAATTTCTAAAGCTTTGAGTGTTGCCCAAACATTTATTGATTTGTTTTTTGAGCCAATTATTTTACTGACAATATCTTTGATACCGGCAAGTTCGACAACTGAACGAACGGGGCCTCCAGCAATAAGACCACTTCCCTGTTTTCCGGGACGAATTAACACAACAGCGCCTTTGAATTTTAATTTGACTGAGGCTGGAATAGTACCATTGACAATGTTTACTTCGATTAGTGTCTTTCGGGCACGATTTATGGCTTTTTGGATAGCATCAGCAACACTTTTTGCACGACCATGTCCAACTCCGACTCGATTTTTCTTGTCACCGGTAACAACTAAGGCTGTAAAAGAGACTTGATTGCCTCCCTTTGTCTTTTTGGAAACGCGTTTAACTTCAACAACCTTGTCGGTAAATTCACTTATTATTTTAGTTTCTTTGTCTTGATACATATTTTTTTTAAAATTTTAGACCTCCTGAACGTGCACCCTCGGCAAGAGCTTTGACTCGGCCATGGTAACGATAAGAGCCACGATCAAATCTAACAAAAGTTATTTTTTTGGAAGTAGCAAGGGAAGCCAAAGCCACACCAACGGCATGAGCTTGTTCTGACTTTGTGCCCTTGGTTTTTACGGTTTTTGTTGAGGCTGATACAAAAGTTTTACCGTGTTTATCATCAATAATTTGTGCCCAAATATGACAATTACTGCGAAAAACAGAAAGTCGAGGAATACTTTTATTTTGTGATAATTTTCCTCGTACTCTTCGAAGTCTTCTAATTTTAGTATTGTTGACAATTGACATATGATTTAGGCTTTTGCGGTCTTACCGGCTTTTAATTTTATAAACTCGTTTAGATAGCGAATACCTTTACCTTTGTAGGGTTCTGGAGTTCTAATTTTTCTAATATTGCTGGCGACTTGACCAACAACTTCACGGTTGCATCCAGAAACAGTAATTTTAGTTTCTTCGGCAACGGAAATGATAATACCCTCTGGGGCGATAATATATACAGGATGAATATAACCAGCTAAAACGGTAAGTTTGTTGCCAGCAACAGAAGCTTTGTAACCAGTACCTCGAATTTCTAATTCTTTTATCCAAGGCTCAACAACACCTTTGATCATGTTGTTTAGATGAGCTCTTGCGGAACCATGATTGGAACGTGTTTGTTTGTCCTCAGAAAGACGGGAGACTACAAGCTTGTTTTCGGAAATAGAAACTTCGATTTTAAGGGGAAGAGTATAAGTTAAAACCCCCTTTGGACCAGTAATAGTGATAACCGAAGAATCGTTTTTAACGGTTACATTTTCTGGGATAATGATGATTTGTCGACCAATACGTGACATAAGTGTTTACCAAATCTCGGCAATTAATTCGCCACCAAGTTTTTTGGTAGCGGCTTCTCTTTGAGAGAGCAAACCGGAGGAGGTTGAGATAATTATTAATGATTTAGGTGTTTTTCCCCAAGGTAAGGAGGTGGAAGTACAGTACAAACGGCGACCTGGTCGTGAAAATATTTCGATGTCTAATACGTGTGGCTTGGCGATGGAGATAATTCTATCTTCTGCGTTAACAGTGAAATCACTGATAAATCCATATTTTTTTAGTTGTTCTAAAATACTCAATGAATATTTTGAAAGTGGAGCGTTGATACTTTTGCGTCCAGCTCTAGAGCCATTTTTTATTCTAGTAAGTAAATCGCAAGATAAAGAGTTAATCATATATTTTTTACCAGCTGGCCCTTTTAACTCCAGGGAGAGCGCCAGTGTTGGCTAATTTTCTAAAACATAAACGACAAAGACCAAATAGACGAATATAAGATCGAGGTCTACCACAAAGCTGACATCGATTATGATGTCGATTTGAGTACTTTAGTTTTTTTGCTTCACGAACAATTTTTGCAGTTGTAGCCATAGTTAATTTTTCTCAAATGGAAAACCTAGGGTGGATAATAACATTTTTGACTCTTCGATTGAAGAGGCAGAAATACCCATAGTAACTTGAACGGAACGAATTTTGTTTATAACATCTAAATCCACCTCGGAAAAATATGTTTGATCGTGGATAGTTAGAGAATAATTACCTTCCTTGTCAAAAGAACTTGAAGGTAGACCTTTAAAGTCACGAAGTCGGGGTAAGACAATGTGAAAAAGTTTGTAGATAAAATCATACATTCTGGTACCTCGAAGGGTAACCTTGTAAGCCAAAGGCTCACCTTGACGTAATTTGAATGCAGCAATTGACTTTTTTGAGGTAGTTAAACGTGGTTTTTGACCAGTTATAGCCATCAATTCTTTTTCGGCGGCAGCTAACTGTTCTTTTGAATCACGACCATCGGAAACACGATAGTTTATGACCACTTTTTTTAATTTTGGAAGTGAGTTTGGATTTTTTGATCCTAATTCCTTGGCCAATTGTTGGTTAATTTCTTTTATGTAAGTTGACATCATATATTTTATTTTTTGGAGGCAATGATTATTGATTTACATTTTCGACAAATACGAGATTTGTCACCGTTTTTATCAATGGAATAGGCTACTCGAATTTTTTTACCACAACTAGGGCAAATAAGCATTACTTTTGAGGCTTTTATGGGACGTTCTTTTTCGACAATACCACCTTTTTGGCCTTGAGTTGGTTTGATATGTTTCTTGAACATATTTAATCCTTTTATGACTATTTCTTCGCTTTTAGAAAAAACACGGAGAACTTCACCATTTCGACCCTTGTCTTTACCAATCATTATTTCTACTTTATCGCCTTTTTGAATTTTCATATTTTTAATAAACCTCCTTGGCCATTGAAGCAATTTTGGTAAAACCAGCATCTTTGATTTCACGAGCAATAGGTCCAAAGATACGAGTTCCTCGAGGATTTTTTTGAGAATCTATAATTACTGCAGCATTATCGGAAAAACGGATATAGGAACCATCTGGTCGACCCAATTCTTTTTTTGTTCGAACAATTACAGCTTTAACTTTCTCTTTCTTTTTAACAAGTCCATTGGGCATGGCTTCTTTGACTACGGCCAAAACAATATCTCCAACACCGCATTGTTTGTGTTTTGATCCAACGTAGATATGCATAATTTCAAGTGATTTTGCACCACAATTATCAGCTGGTTTTAGTCGAGTTCTTAGTTGTAACATATTAGTCAGTTAAACCTGTTTTAACAATTTTTAATGTGGTAAATCTTTTTAGTTTACTAAGAGGACGAGTTTCTTTTACCATGACAGTGTCACCTGCTTTGGCGTTTAGATTATTATCGGCATAGATTTTTTTATTTTTCTTGACAATTTTTTTGTATAAAGGGTGACGAGAAGTGTAGGACAAAGAGATAACAATAGTGTTGGTCATTTTGTCAGAGACAACGACGCCAGTAAATATTTTTCCGGTTTCTTTAATTTTATCTGTCATTTTGGTTTAGTAATGTCAAAATTAATGCAATTTCTGATTGAATTTTTTTGAAAACAGAGGTGTCTTTTTGATTTCCCAAATACTGTTTACTTTTTGACTCAATATACTTTTTTTTGAGTTCCGCCAAAAGTTTGTTTAGTTCGGCAGTGCTTTTTTGCTTGTAGGCAATTTTATCAGTTTTTTTCATAAATTCTAGAGTAAATTATTTTCTTTTAACTACTTTGGTTATAACTGGTAATTTGGCGGCAGCAAGACGAAGGGCCTCATGAGCAGCTGCTTCAGTAATACCGGTAACTTCAAATAAAATTCTACCTGGTCGAATAACAGCGACATAGCCTTTGACGTCTCCCTTACCGGCACCCAAGGGAGCACCTGCCCCTTTTTGAGTAAATGGTTTATCAGGAAAAATACGAATCCAGGTGCGACCACTTCTTTTGGTAGCATGAGCGATAGCGCGTCTGGCTGATTCAATTTGGTTACTGGTTATCCAACCACAAGCCATCGACTTAAGGCCATATTCACCAAAGGCAACTAAATTACCTTGAGAATTTCCTCTCATTCGACCGCGAAATTGTTTTCTGTATTTTGTACGTGATGGTTGCAACATATTTTTAGACGGCTAAACAAAGATAAACTTTAACACCAATGTAGCCTGAACGAGTTAAACAAGGTACTTCGGCATAATCTACACGAGCTTTGATGGTACTCAATGGAACTTGGCCCTGGTGAAACTTTTCACGACGACTAATTTCAGCACCATTGATACGACCTGAGAGAATTACTTTTATCCCTTTGACACCGGCAGCCATTGATTTCTCGACCGCTGACAAGACAACTCGACGATAAGGCATGCGCTTGGCTAATTGGTAAGAAATTTTTTCGGCGATAAGTTTTGCTGATAAATCTACATTTTTGAATTCCTCAACTTGGATATCGATGTTTGTTTTTGAGCTTTGTTTGGTCAATAGTTTTTGAACTTCATTTTTGACACTTTCTAATTCTTTACCACCACGACCGATAACTAAACCTGGGCGGCTTACGGCTAAGATGAGCTTAATTTTTTTGGCAGATCTTTCAATCCTAATTGAGACAATACCAGCTGAAGAGAGTCTTTTTTGGAGAGCTTCGCGAATCTTATAATCTTCAAGTAGTAGTTCTTTGTAACGACTTTTTTGAGCAAACCAAGAGGACATCCACTCAGGTGAAGTAGAGTGTGTCTTAAGTCTAAAAGAAATAGGATTAATTTTTTGACCCATAGATTATTTGACTAGACCTTTAACAATTATGATTAAGCGACTGTGACGTTTCATGATTATTCCACGAGAAAAGTGGGAACCATGAGATTTGTCCATACGTTTAATTTTTGGACCTTCATCGACTTGGATAGAATCGAAGATTAGGCTTTCAGGTGAGAGATTATAGTTGTTTTTGGCTACAGATACAACCGTCTTTAGAGCACTAGTCAAAATGCGAGCGGCTTTTGTATTTGTGAGAGAAAGCTTTATTGAAGCTTCACTTGGACTTAGTTTTTTTATAGAATTGGCTAAAAGACGAAGTTTACGTGGAGAAATTTTGATATTTTTATCGGTATAGACAGATTTTTTGTATTCGGGAGCTACAAGCACGGGAGTGGCGGCAACTGGAGTATTAGTTGCTTTTTTGGTAACTTCTTTTTTTAGAGTAGTTTTTTTAACAATTTCTTTTGCCATATTTTTAGGTCTTTTCAATAACACGTTTAACAACACGGCCGTGACCCTTGAAGGTGCGAGTTAAGGCAAATTCGCCTAAACGATGACCAACCATGTCTTCAGTAACGTAAACTTCAATAAATTTGTGGCCATTGTGAACAGAATAGTGATGACCAACAAAGTCTGGAGAAATCTGGCTACCACGGGCATAGGTTTTGATAGATGATCCGTCCGTATTAGCTGCAGTTTTTTTGATTAACTTTGCATCAATGTATGGACCTTTTCGTGAACTTCTAGCCATATTATTTTGAACGACGTTTAATAATTAATTTATTTGAAGATTTTTTTCTTTTTCTGGTTTTTTTGCCCATTGCTGGTTTACCCCAAGGAGTTTTTGGGTTCATACCAATACTTGATCGACCCTCTCCACCTCCATGTGGATGTGAATGAGGATTTTGAGCAACACCACGAACACTTGGCCTAAAACCACGATGTCGGGAATCGCCAGCTTTAACTAATTTTTCGTTTGAATGGTTAGCATTTCCAACTTGACCAATTGTGGCACAAGCTGAGCCGGGGAAGAGACGAAGCTCACCTGAAGGAAGCTTAATGGTTACTTTTTCCCCATCGATTGATTGAATATAAGCAGCGGAACCAGCTGATTTAATGATTTGAGCACCTTTTCCAGCTTGGAACTCTAAACAATGAAGAGCGGTACCAACAGGAATATATTTTAAGGGTAATTTATTACCTTCTTTGATGGGTGCGGACTCTGAATAGACAACAACATCGTTGATTTTCATATTGGCGCTTGCCAAGATGTAGGATTTGGAACCATCTTCGTAGGATAAAAGGGCAATATCGGCAGTGCGACCAGGATCATATTCAATAGCTATTACTTTTGCTTTAACATCGAGCTTATTTCTTTTCCAGTCAATTAGACGAAGAAAACGTTTTTGCTCACCACCGCGGTGACGGACAGAAACATGTCCTTGAGAATCACGACCACTACGTTTTTTCTTGATGGTTAATAATTTATTTTTCATTTTTCAAAGTTAAAATATCAATTTTTTGATCTTTTCCAATAGAAACAATAGCTTTTTTAAAATTTGGACGATTGATAGGGGTACGAGTTTTCCAATTACTTTTAACTTTACCCTTAACAATGAACATATTGACCATTAGAGGTTTGATACCAAAAAGTGATTCAAATTCACGAGCAACTTGACTTTTGGTAGCTTTGACGTCAACAACAAAACCATACTTGCCGGTTGTTTGGGCGGCAATTGATTTTTCGGTGACTAGAGGTCTTTTTATAATCATATTATTTTGATAATTGTTTTAATGCCGAGAGCGTAAACATCAAATAATTCTGTCTTGATAAATCATAGGAATTCAGTGATTTAACTGAAAGAATTTTGATTCCAGGAATATTCCCGAAAGCTCGTTTGACGTTGTCTAAGCTACGACTGGTTATGATACCAATTTTACGGCTATTTGCCAATGATTCGTTTTGTTTTTCTAATTTATCAACAAAAGACCAAGCGGTTTTGGTTTTTGGTTCAATGGTCGATAATTTTTCGATGACTAAAATGGATTTGTTTAAAGCAAATTTTGATAAGACTGACTTTAGAGCAGATTGACGTAATTTTTGGGAAAAATGTTGAGGTGTTTTTTGATCACCACGAGGGCCGTGAGCTGAACCTCCACCAACAAATTGAGGAGCCTTGGCGGTTGAATGACGAGCATTTCCTGTTCCCTTTTGGGCATACATTTTTTTGGTGGTACCGGCAACCTCACCGCGATGTTTGGCAATGGCGTGAGCAGCACGTTGGTTGTGGAGATATATTTTTATAGACTGAGCAATTAATTTTTCATTAATTTTGTATTCAAATATATTCTTGTCTAAAGAAATATCCTTGATTTTTTCGGCATTTATGTTGTAAAGACTGGCTTTGCTAGCGGAAACAGTTTTTACTGTCTTGGTTGTTTTTACAGTTTTTTGAGTTTTAATAGTTTTTGCCATATGTTTATGATTTTGAAATTATCACCCAAGAATTGACATGACCTGGAACAGCGCCAGCAACATAAAGCAAAGATTGCTCTTTGTCGAATTTGACAATTTTCAAATGAGTAACGGTAGCTGTAGCATTACCATAATGTCCTGGCATTTTTTTACCTCGGACTACTTTACCTGGAGTTTGAGCACCGATTGAACCTGGAGCTCGGACTCTATCAGATTGACCACCAGTGACTGGCTGACGACGGAATCCCCAACGCTTGATAACACCAGCAAAACCTCGACCTTTTGATTTGCTAGTAGCGGATACTTGATCGCCTGGAGAGAAAACTAAATCGGCGGTAATTTCGGTCTTTACTTCAAGAGGCGTCTCAGACACAGCTTGAAATTCAACTAGTTTATTTTTGTGAGACTTGGTTTGAACAGCATCATAGCCATCTTTGGCAACGGTTCGTAATCGATTGACAGTAAGAGGTTTTGCTTCCAAAACAGTGACAGCAAGACGTTTACCATCATCGGTAAAAATACTGGTCATGAATTTTTTTTGAGTAAGAAATCCGGAAATCATAATGGTAATTACATCTTGACTTCAACTTCAACTCCGGAGGGCAAGTCGAGATGCTGGAGGCTATCGACGGTACGAAGATTAGTGCTGAAGATATCGATTAAACGTTTGTGAGTCAATACTTCGTAATGATCACGAGCATTTTTATCGGTATGAGGACTAGTTAAAACTGTAATGAGTTTGCGAGAAGTGGGCAAAGGTATGGGTCCTTGAACTGTGGCACCAGCAGTAACTGCAGCTTCCACAATCTTGACCGCCGCCTCGTCAATGAGACGGTGGTCAAAAGATTTAAGTCTAATACGAATACGATTGCCTTTCATTTTATTTAATGATTCCGGTAATAGCACCAGCACCAACGGTCAATCCACCTTCACGAATAGCGAAGCGGAAACCATTTTCCATAGCAACTGGTTTGATTAATTTAACGGTAACATTGGCGTTATCACCTGGCATAACCATTTCAACACCTTCAGGAAGGGTTACTTCACCGGTGACATCAGTTGTTCTGATGAAGACTTGAGGTCGGTAACCAGCAAAGATTGGAGTGTGACGTCCACCTTCTTCTTTTTTAAGTAAAAGTACTTCAGCTTTGAATTCGGTGTGAGGAGTAATGGTACCGACTTTGGACATGACTTGTCCACGTTCGATATCATCTTTTTCAATACCTCTTAAGAGTAAACCGACATTGTCACCTGCTTGACCTTGGTCAAGAGATTTGTGGAACATTTCCACACCAGTAACGATAGCTTTTCTAGTATCACGTAGACCGACGATTTCAACTTCATCGTTGACTTTAACAATACCGCGTTCGATTCTACCGGTAGCAACAGTGCCACGACCTTTGATAGAGAAGACGTCTTCGATAGGCATTAAGAAAGGCTTATCGAGTTCACGGACAGGTTCAGGAATGAAAGAATCGAGAGCTTCCATCAATTTCTTGATAGATTCGATACCATCAGCTTCACCATTGAGAGCTTTTAGAGCTGAACCACGGACAATTGGGGTAGTATCACCTGGATAGCCGTACTTAGTTAAAAGATCTCTGATTTCCATTTCGACAAGATCCAAGAATTCTGGATCAGTGACGAGATCGACTTTGTTTAAGAAGACGACTAAGGAAGGAACATTAACTTGTTTGGCTAAAAGTACGTGCTCACGAGTTTGAGGCATTGGACCATCTGGAGCAGAAACAACGAGAATAGCACCGTCCATTTGAGCGGCACCGGTAATCATGTTTTTGACGTAGTCAGCGTGCCCTGGACAGTCGATATGAGCATAATGACGAGCTTCAGATTCGTATTCGACGTGGGAAATAGCAATAGTAACAATTTTGTTAGCATCACGAACGGTACCACCCTTGGCGATATCGGCGTAAGATTTTGCATTTCCTTGAATTTTGGTAATAGCCGCAGTTAAGGTTGTTTTACCATGATCGACATGACCAATAGTACCAACATTAACATGGGGTTTAGTTCTTTGATAGGTGTCAGCCATATGTTTTTGTTTTTTTTAAAAAATCCGCTTGTCGCGGAAAATTAATAACAATTAATTGTAGCGAAAAATACTTTAGAATTGTATCAGTAAGACACCAGCTTCGCAAGATGGAAGTGGAGGTAAAAACAAGACTAAAAGGTTATTCGCTGAATTTATGGATAATAGCACAAAATCAGGTCAATGAAAACCCCGCCGAATGGCGGGGTTAGAGTTAAAGATAGAGATTTTACTCGGTTGGTTTTTCTGTTGGTGTCACAGATACCCCCTCCGTAGGTTTAATACCTAATGTCCCTGTATAAAATTCGGGGCTTAATTCGAGGCGAAATCCATTTACCATTTGGTAGCCGTCTGGATTCGAGACTCTTTGATGACTATCTAGTAAATCTTTTCTTATACTAATGACAGCGGAGACTCCTTCAACTTTAGTTGGTCTTTTGTATTCTATTAGGGCTTGACCATCTTCAGTTTTAACTTCCGTCTCGGTTGTCTGTCCATCTCTTTTTAAGAGTCTAATTAGATAGGCATTTTCCTGACCTAGTGGAAAAGATCCACCATTCGGAGCTTCAGCTGGAATGACACCAAGTGATTTCCACATAGCAATTTGTTCTGTCCTTAAAAAACCACCATCGCGAGATTGTTCCTCTAAAGCTCCTGCATAACCTCTCATTAGATTACCCATATCGATTCTTCTGATAAGACCACCGCTGTTAAATAAATCGGCGACAATATCTTCTGGAGATTTGTCAGAGACTATTTTTTCCTGACTTAGCTTGGTTTCAGCGCCACCAACAATAGTCTGGAAAGCCCAATCGATTTCTCTTCCTGCAGTATCAACCGAATATGAACCATTTGGTCTTATACCAGCCTTTAGAGCATCTTTTAATTTTTCTGATGGTCTTTTTGATTTTTCGAGAGTAGCATTTTCTTCCTGTTCTGATCGCCAACCGTCAGCCAGAATACCTGATACTTCGGTAAAGGCGGCCATTTTTGTTTGCATTTCTGGAGTTAATTCACCAGTTGTCTTCACAGCTTCATAATATCTTTGAGCAAAGGCAATAGGGGTTTCAAATGGAGTACCTATTTGACTGTTTTTGAAATCTGGTTCTACTGGAGGAGTTACTTCAACAGGTTTTGTAACTTCAACTGGGGTGGAAATAACTGGTTCGGAAGCTGGAGCTATATTTTTTGGTTGGGGTTTTAATCTATCGAAAAATCCTGGCATATTTTTTTGTAATTTTAAATATTAACTGACATAAATCTATTACAAATTTTATAGGTTGTCAATGAAAACCCGCCTCTTCGGCGGGTTTAGATTTTTATAGATTGCTTCGCTTCGCTCGCAATGACGAGTTATTGAATGCAATAACCATTCGATTTGCTCGCGATAAACTTTATTCTTTTTTATCAGTAGTCTTGATGGTTAGTTTTTCCTGAATATCACGAGGAACTGGGTCGTAGTGGCTTGGTTCCATATAGAATGAACCGCGTCCTTGAGTTAGAGAGCGGATAACGGTGGCGTAACCACGAACAGCCTCTAGAGGAATGGTGGCTTCGATGGTACTAAAACCAAAAGCCTCAGTGGTACCAGCAATTTGACCGCGTCTGGAAGAAAGGTCACCAATTACTGTTCCTAAAAATTCGGAAGGAGTAGCAACTTCAAACTTCATGATAGGTTCGAGGATGAGAGGTCTAGCTAGTCCAAAAGCATCTTTGATGGCGTAAGCACCGGCCAATTTGAATGACATTTCTGAAGAATCAACTTCGTGGTAAGAACCGTCGTAAACTGAAACTTTAATGTCAGTACATGGGTAACCAGCAATAATACCTTTTTGGAGAGTTTCACGAACACCTTTTTCAATAGCGGGAATAAAGTTGGCAGGAATAACACCACCCTTGATAGCATTGACAAACTCAATACCTTCACCGCGATTCTTGGGTTCAACACGGACTTTACAATGACCATACTGACCATGACCACCGGATTGGTGGATATATTTACCTTCACCTTCGGCATTTTGAGAAATTGTTTCACGATAAGCAACCTGTGGGGCGCCTGTTTTAACGGCAACTCCAAATTCGCGCTTTAAACGATCAACAATAATTTCGAGGTATAGTTCACCCATACCAGCAATAATTGTTTGGCCAGTTTCATGGTTGTATGAAACTCTAAAGGTGGGATCTTCTGAGGTTAAACGATTGAGGGCTGCGCCCATTTTTTCCTGATCATCGGCAGTTTCTGGCTCAATAGAAAGGGAAATAACCGGTTCGGAAAACTGGATTGGAGAAAGAGAGATTGGGGCTGATTTATCGCACAAGGTGTCTCCAGTTATTGATTCTTTTAAACCAATACAGGCAATAATTTCACCTGCATAACCTTCTTCTATACCTTCACGCTTATCAGCGTGCATTAGGAGTAAACGACCGATTCTTTCGCTTTTTTGCTTGGTAGCATTGTAAACTTCTTGACCAGTTTTTATGGAACCTGAGTAAATACGGACATAGGACAAGGTACCAACATGTGGATCTGATTGAACTTTAAATAAAAGTCCGGAAAAAGGTTCTTTGTTTTCTGGTTTACGAGAAATTTTATCGCCAGTAGTAACGTCAAATCCTATTGTTGGAGGTAAATCAATTGGAGAAGGTAAGTAGTCAACGATAGCGTCTAGAATAGGATGAATACCCTTGTTTCTCCAAGCAGCACCACAAAAGACGGGGAATAATTTTCTATCAATAGTGGCTTTTCTTAGGACAGCTTTAAGCTCTGGAACCGAAATCTCCTCATCATTGAGGAATTTTTCCATGAGCGTTTCGTCTTCACCGGCAATTTTTTCGACCATGGCAGCGCGGGCTTTGGTGGCAGCTTCTATAAATTCTGGAGTAACATCTTTGGTGGTAAATTCCATACCTTCTTCATCCTTATCATAAACAATCATCTTCATTTCCATGAGATCAATAACACCCATAAAGTCATGCTCTTCACCAATAGGTAAGACAACTGGAACGATAGGACAACGTAATTTTTGAGTAATAGAATCAAGAGTTCCTTGGAAGGATGCTCCAACCTTGTCCATTTTGTTGACAAAGGCGAGGCGAGGAACTTGATACTTGTCGGCTTGTCGCCACACAGTTTCAGATTGGGCTTGAACACCGGCATTTCCGTCAAAAATCATGATGGCACCATCTAAGACACGAAGTGAACGTTCAACTTCAGCGGTAAAATCAACATGCCCTGGAGTATCAATAATATTGATACGATAATTCTTAAAAAAGGTGGTAATACAGGCGGATTGGATGGTAATTCCCCTCTCCTTTTCTTGGACCATTGAATCAGTTGTGGTAGTACCTTCATCAACAGAACCAATTTTGTGAATTTTTCCAGTATAAAAAAGAAGACGTTCAGTGGTGGTAGTTTTTCCACCATCGATATGAGCGATAATACCGATGTTTCGGACTTTATCCATGGTAACTACACGGTTTTTAGTGACTTGAATTGCGTCGGCCATTTTTTAGATAATTAGTTGAATAGACTAATAGATAAATAGTAAAAAAATAAAAACGGGCAAGACACCCGCTTTTTTTGACTTGATTATGATATCACGAAAAATCTTGTTTGGGTAGGATTTTCCAAAGCTAACTGTTGTTGATAATTTTTTTAAATTGATAGAACTTAACTGTTCCAAAAATAAAGAGTACAACACCAAATAAAATAGCAATTGTGGCGGGTAATATAAATTCTTCGGCGGGAGTTTGTCTGATTAGATAGGCGCCAAGAACTAAAAATGTTAGAGCGGTGCGCCAATAAGATAACATAGTTCTTTCATTAGCCATATGAGTTCGACCCAAGGCTAAAAAATTCTTTTTATTTTGTTTATTTTCCATATTTTTAATTCTAACACCCGTTATAAGCTGATTGAGATATAATTTGGAAGTGAAAAAACAAAAAATTGCAATAATCGGCGGAGGAATAACAGGTTTGGTGGTGGGATACAGAATGCTTCAAAAGGGTCATAAGGTAATAATTTTTGAGAGAAGTGATAGTTTGGGTGGATTGTTGGGGGGATTTAAAATTGAAGGGACGAATTTAGAGAAAGCTTATCATCACATTTTTAAAACTGACAAAGAAATAATTGCTTTGATCAAGGAGTTGGGTTTGGAAAATAAGTTAAAATGGTTTGAGAGTAAAACTGCTCTATATTACAGTGGAACTATATATCCGTTTGCAGGGGTAATAGATTTATTAAAATTTAAACCTCTAAATTTATTTGATAAGTTGAGATTGGGACTAGTTAAAATCTATCTAGAAAGAGAAAAGAATTGGAAGAAATTTGAAGATGTTTTGGCTTATGAGTGGATGAGAAAATGGTGTGGGGAAAATGCTTATAAAGTAGTCTGGGAGCCACTATTAAAAGGTAAATTTAACGATAGATATCAAGATATTTCAATGGCATGGATGTGGGCAAGAATTCATACAAGAGGTAATTCGAGTGAAAGGGGGAAAGAGTATCTAGGTTATATGGAAGGAGGATTTCAAATAATTATTGATGAATTGGAAAAAAGAATAAAAGAGTTGGGAGGAGAGATAAAGACGAATATTGAGACCAATCCAGAAAGATTGCTTCGTGATTACACTCGCGATGACGGATTCGATAGAATTATTAGCTCGGCGCCATTAGATGGTATTGATTATTTGGGAGCGGTGACGATGGTTTTTTCTTCAAAACAGAGTTTAAGTCCTTATTATTGGCATAATATCAATGATATCAACTCCCCTTTTTTGGCCTTTATTCAACATACAAACCTAATGGGGACAGAGAATTATGGCGGAAAAAATATTTATTATATGGGGACTTATTTGCCCCAAAATCACAAATATTTTACATGCAAAGACTCTTTAATTGAAAAAGATTTTTTTGACTATTTAAAGAAAATTTTTCCTGAATTTAGTGAAAAAGGACTTATTGAAAAACATGTTTTTAGATTTAAATATGCACAACATATAGTTACCAAAAATTATAATGACAAGACGGAGAGAAAAACTAATGTAGAAAATAAAGTTATTCATGTTAACTTTGCACAAATATATCCGGAAGACAGGGGTATTAATTATGCTGTGAGAGAGGGAGAGAGAGTGGGGAAGAGAATTTGAAATATAACTGTGTCCCCTTCCCTGATTTTTTAAACAGACCGAAGTCTGAAATCAGAGAAGAGGACACATAAAAAATTGTGCTTCGACCGAACGTAGGAGACGTCAGCTTAAAACGTCAACACATGGGGTGTCGGCATGCTTGTTCTAGCATCTGGCTAGTTTTTTATTCCTCGGTTGGAGGAACAATGATACACATCGCGACTTGCTTGGCGATGGGGGTGGGAAGGTGTTGAAGTGCTTCAACTAGTGCGATTTTCCCGGGACCATCATGGGAATTTGCAACGAAGTCGAAAACATCCATTACCTTGCCCTGAGCAAAAAGCTGTGGTGACCAACCTGCGTCAACGCAATGCATGGAAACTTTGTCTCCACCAATACGCTGAGAGTTGAGCCAGTCTTGTCCGGTTTCCTTGACGGTTTTCTTAACAGCCTGCTTGATATTGTCAAGCGAAGAACGACTGATTCGGATAACCTTTTCTAGGAGATCGGGAGACTTGCTGCCGTATTCTGATTCCACATCAACCATCCAGCGTTTCGACTGGGGGTGTTTGCGAAACTGAATTACGACATCTCCACATTTGTAGCCATTCCCGATGTCAAAAATCCTGGGAAGCCAGTACGGAAATTCTGATCCGTCGGCTTTGATCCCCAAAACTTTTACGAGTTTGGCAAAGAAATGTTGACCGTTTTTCCGGGCAAGAAGAAAATTGTCGGCGAAAATTCCGCCTTCCTCTTCCCGAACGTTTTGCAGCGTTAGCTGCCAATCATTGGCGGGATCAGTCTTGAAACTGATGGTCACGGTCGACCCACCTTCGATTGTCAAAGAACGATTGTCGCTCATCAAGCTCTCCTTATTTAGGAAATGAGATGCGACGCTAAAACAAGCATTGGTATTATATCCTATAATTGTGCAAAAAACAACACTTTTAATGGAAGGCTGGGAAAAATAGAAATAATTATAAAAACTTGGCGTGGTGACTGGCGGATACAGGCTGGTTTAATAAATCTACGGAAACTCCTTTGGATAAAGTTTGATTATGACTATGAAGACGACAAAATGGCGGACATTCGGTTAAATTAAATTTTTGGATTAGATCGCGTCTTTTATCACTTATAACAAATTTATCCCAATCTTCTGGATTTGTTCCAATGGTATCAATTTTGGCATTTTCTTGTCCTATGTGATGACAACAAATATATGCTTCTCCTTTAGGATTTATAACTGTTACAAAATTTGCAGCCTTACACGTTGGATAGTTTCTATCTTTTGAATTTTGATATTTGGCGCCGGGAAATATTACAGAGAAATTTTCATCTTCTAAAGCTTTACAACTTTCGATAATTTCCTGACTAATTTCATCATTAGAATAAAAAAATGGGCGAAAATGGATATAATCTACTCCAAGATCTTTTGCAAGTTTTGTAGCCTCAATGATTCCACCGAGTGTGTGTTTTGCGGTCAAATAACCAATACCAATTAAACATTCTTTTTTTTTCGGAGAATTATCCCGTAGACTGACAAGCTCTCTAATGTTTTCTAATAAACTTTCCCATTGTTCACCATTGCTACCATGTGTCAATTGGTGTGACTTTGCGTCGAAAGCATCTAATGAGACCCTTACACCCTGACATCTTTGCACAATTTTTTGGGAAATACTCTGATTTAATGCCTGGCCATTAGTAATCACTGAGATAGAAATGTTTTTATCGCTGACAATGTCTATAAGTGACTCAATCTGGGGATGAAGAAGAGGGTCACCTGTATCACCAGCAAAAACTACACCTAATGGAGCTCTTGGAGAATCGACAATTCCCTTAACCACATCGGGGTTTATAAATGTAAATTGTTTTCTTATTTCGGCATAATAAGGAGAATCTTTATTTAATTTTCCGGAACATTTGGGACAGGCGTGATTACAACCGGAGCTAGGTTGAATTTCAAGGGTGATTGGAGCAATAGTTTCACCTCTTAAAACTGATTCGACTTGTTTTGGAAATGCAGACAGTTTGTTTGCATTAGAAAATACAGAAGCTGGAGGTTCTCTATCCATATCTAATTGTAACAACTAAACCATCAAGTGTTTTCCGTCTGTCTTTTCATCTCTTCAAGACCTTCTTTTAAGGTTTTGATTTGAATACCGAGAGATTTTATTTTTTCGTTACTTAAGGATAAATTGTATTGCCATGGGCGTGAACCTTCGGGTAATGATTTGACATAATCTGCCAAGGTGCTGGCTTGAACTATACTTTTATCAAATCCAAAAACTTCTGCGATGAATTGACACATTTCAAAAGGTGACTGCGAAGAGGAACCAACTAAGTGATAGATTCCGATAGGTTTTTTTTCAAAAAATACTTTTAGGGCATTGGCTATATCGTCAATAAAGACTGGACTGGTAAAATGGTCGGTCCATTGGGGATAGAGCTTACCAGCTTTGAAACCATCAATAATTTTGCGGATGATATCTTTTTTGGGTTCAAAATTGGCTCGGTAAGGAAAAGCCAGTCTAACAATAGAGGATAAAATGCCTGAATCTAGGACAACTTTTTCAGAAAAATATTTGGTTTGACCGTACCATTCGATAGGATTTGGAAGGTCATCTTCGGTATATTTTCCAACTTTTTTTCCATCAAAAACAAAGTCGGTGGAAATATGAATTAAATATTTATCGTATTTTTTACACAAATCAACAATATTTTGAGTTCCGGTGACATTGAGCTGATAACATAGACCATTTTTATCACCGTTTTGCTCCCAGGCACCGTTGGTGTCAGTAAAGGCAGCCAGATGTAAAACCGCATCTGCGTCAGGATTGTCGGTAAACACTTTTTCTAGCTGAATAGGATCAAGGATACTGATCCCAGTTTCAATAGAAATATTGATGAATTCAACATCTGGATTAAGCTCAATGATTCTTGAACCAACCAAACCGGTGAGACCTGTGCCAATAATTTTCATAAAAAAATTTTTAAATTAATAATTTAAACCCCCTTAATCCCCCTTAATAAGGGGGACAAAAAGTTGTTTATTGAAAATTCATTAAAAAGTATAAGATTTTTTAATGTTAAATTTATTGTTACCACTTGAGGGTTTTAAGCTCGGCTTCAATATCTTTTAGATTTGGCCAGTTTTTATCTTTGTCGGAAAGAGTGGGACTTGGAGCCATCCAAGCAATATTGATATCAGGGTCATTCCAAAGTAGACCGCCTTCAGATTCCTTATTGTAGAAGTTGGTACACTTGTATTGGAAATCGGCTGTTTCGGTTAAGACATAAAATCCATGTGCAAAACCTTCGGGAAGATAAAACATTTTTTTGTTTTCAGCGGTAAGATGCGCTGAATCCCATTTACCAAAGGTCGGAGAATCGGGTCGAATATCAACAGCCACATCCAAAACTTCACCTTGAGTAACTCTAACAAGTTTTGCTTGGGCAAAAGGTGGTTTTTGAAAATGAAGTCCGCGGAGCACCCCTTGGGTAGATCGGGAGTGGTTGTCTTGAACAAAATCAACATTTATACCAGCTTCAGCAAACTCTTTTTTACTGTAAGTTTCCATAAAAAAACCTCTTTCATCACCAAATACTTGAGGTTCAACAAGAACTAGTCCAGGAATGGAGAGTGGGGTAAATTTCATCATATAGCTTCAGTATAACAAATTATTTGTTTTTTGAAGCGTTGAGTCGGACATAGAAAGCTTCAGCTTCGGTCTTAGCTTCGCGCCACCATGTTTCGTTTTGCTGATACCAGTTGATTGTTTTTGTTATCCCCTCTTCAAAGGTAAGACTGGGAGACCAATTCAATTCATTATGAATTTTTTCCCAAGAGACAGCATAGCGACGATCATGACCAGGTCTATCGGCTACAAATTCAAGTTCAGCATCGGTTTTACCCATAATTTGAAGAATTGTCTTGGCAACTTCTAGGTTGGAATAGTCTTTGACAAGACCGCCAATATTGTATGACTGACCTATTTTTCCATTTAAGACAATAGCTTCGATGGCAGAACAATGGTCGTCAACATAAAGCCAATCTCGGACATAGAGACCATCTCCATAGACAGGAATTTTTTTACCATCCATAAGATTAGTAATCATTCTTGGCACAAATTTTTCTGGAGATTGAAAGGCACCATAGTTATTTGAACAATTACTGATAGTCACTGGCAAATTAAATGTATGATAGAAAGATCTAACAAAGTGATCTGAAGATGCTTTTGAAGCTGAGTATGGACTTCGGGGATCATAGTGAGTATCTTCAGTGAATTTTTCCTCAGTATCTAAGGGGAGAGCTCCAAAAACTTCGTCAGTGGAAACATGGTGAAAACGGATGTTGCCGTGTTTTTTTGCGGAATTTAAAAGGGTGTAAGTTCCTAAAACGTTGGTCTTTACAAAAAGAAGTGGATCATCGATAGAACGATCAACATGTGATTCGGCGGCAAAATGAATTATGAGCTCGATACCTTCGGACATAACTTTGTCGACCGCAACCTCATCACAAATGTCAGCTTTGATAAATTGATAATGAGGATTTTTTTCTAAATCACGTAGTGATTCTGGATTGGCAGCATAGGTCAATTTATCTAAATTTACAATGGTGTCATCGGGATGTCGCGACAACCAATAATGGATAAAATTACTACCAATAAAACCGCAACCTCCTGTAACAAGGATTTTCATAGTGATTTTTTTAATTACTAATTAGTGGGAGTAGCTGATGGGGTACTAGTTGTAGTGGGAGTTGTCGCTGTAGGAGCGGCACTTCCAGTTTTGAGATCTACCCCAATAATAAAGACAACATCATAGGTTGAAGTTTCAGATAACTCACTGACTGTTGCTGTCGAAAATTGAGCCACGTTTTTAAGAAAATAGTCCGGAACAATGGTCTTTTTTATTTGAATTTGGTTGCTGGTTGCTGCTTCTTTGCTGTTACCTGTATTGATACTAGTGAAACCGAGGTTGGTCAATTCAGTTTTGATAGTGGCTGCTTGACCATTTATGTCGGTGGCATTTAGCACCTGTATTTTTAGGGTTTTACTAAGCTCAGCAATAGTAGGAGTTGGTTCTTCGGTTGCCATTGGGGTACTACTTATTTCTTCTGCCGGGTTTTCACCACCTGGATTTAAATCAGTATCTTTGTTTTGGTTTAATATAAACCAAACAATAATTGAGGCAACAATTGCGGTGATGATAAAAACAGCAATTATTGGTAAAAGACTTTTTTTGTTGTTTTCCATAGTTGGTAAGGGATTATTTGTTGAATCGATAATATTAGAAGTAGGCGTTGGGGGAAGCGTCTGGGTTGTTTCTGTCTTTATTATATCAGCAACAGGCTTCGATTGGCCAATAAAGAAAGATAGAACTGGTAGAGGTAGATTTGACGCTTTTTGAAAACGTTGACAAATTTCGGATTCGTTGTAATTGGTATCTGGCAAATATTGGGTTGGCTCCTTGTTGCTAAAATAGGCTTGAGCGTAATTTAATAACTTCTTAAGTTCCGGAAGAGATTTTTTGATAATTGAGGTTAAGTAAACATTTCCTTTGTTGCTTAGGATAGCAACGTAATCGTGGGTATTTATGGGGTAAAAGAAAAAATACTGACCGTTATCAAAATTGGTGTAAAGCTTGGCCACAGATGAAGATACGGTTTCAAAATCAAGTACTTTTAGACCAATTTTTTGGAGATTGGCAGTAAGTATTTGAAATTTATCCTGATTGAAAATTCTTGTTCGAACTAAAGTCCGATTTCCTTCAGACTCAAGATCAAAGGTAACAGACTCGGGTGATATTTTGAAATCTATTGAATCTTTGGCCAAGGTTATGACTTCATTTGGATCGAGCTTAGTGACAACAGAATCGTAAATAAAAGTCTTGGTAATAACATAAGTGTCATTTAGGAGAACATATGCCTCGGATATTTTATTTTGTTTAAAAAAGCTGGCTAAACTATTTAAACTATCATCACCTTGTTCACTCCAAAGATTTGTTTCAAAAGAAAAGGTGTTGTTGTCACTTCGGTCTAAATATATTTCTAGGCTTTCATCTTTTGGCCAGAGAACAACTTTTGATTTTGAAAATAATGACATAAATTATGTTAACACAAAACAAAATAGTCTAACCAGATTTCTTTCTTATAATTCAACTCTAGCGATTATTCGACCATCACGATGTTCATAAAACAAGGAAGCACCAATTTCAAGGAGAGTGTTTCGAACACTAAAAATACCAAAACCACGAATTGATTGACCGTTTTCAACGATAGCTTTATTGGTTACTGGTAGTGGTTGCTGAATATTTTCAAGAATTTTTTCCACTTCTTCTGGGGTGTGAACTAAATTGTCTTCTACGACTATTAGCCGTGGTGTTAGAGTTAAAGTTATCTCTTCAGCTCCCTTTTCGGCACAATTTGAAATGAGTTCCCCAGCGATATGGAAAAGTCTTTCGTCGTCTTCTAAAGTAGAGGTATCGCCAACAACCTGTAATTTGCCATGGGGATTACTTTTTCTTATTTCTTCTCCAACTAAGTGTTGAAACAATTCATACCTCGACATTACTTATTATATCAATATATATCAGATACATGATAGAACAAATAACTAAAAAGTCCCCTATACAGGGGACTTTTTTATTTTAAAATAGATTGCTTCGTCGGAGTACCTCCTCGCAATGACGAATTATTGCAATTAGCTTTTTACCAACGCAAATGAGCAAAGGCGCGATTGGCTTCGGCCATTCTCTCAATTTCTTGACGCTTAGCAATAGAAGAGCCCTCATTGTTTAGGGTGGCTAAGAGTTCGGCAGCTAACTTTAGGGCAAAGGAATGATATTGTTTGTTGGGTCTTTTTCTAGCTGAAGTTACCAACCAGCGAATGGCAAGGGAATATTGACGACTACCTCGCACAGGTGTGGGAACTTGATAAACAGCGCCACCAATACGACGAGGACGAACCTCAACTTTTGGTTTCAAATTATCAAGTGCTTGTTCGAGAGTAGTAATAATATCTTCACTTTTACTTTCTTTTTTAAAAAGTTGCAATGCTTCATAAACCTGTTTTTGAGCAGCATTTTTGTTGCCGGCATACATAACACGATTGATAAGCTTGGTAACTACAACACTCTTGTATTCAGTGTCGGGTAGGACTTCTCTAATTTTTATTTGACCTTTTCTTGACATATATTTTTTTAAATGGATTAGCTTTTAGCCGGAGCAGAACGTTTTGCACCGTATTTGCTGCGGGATTGTTGACGACCGACAACAGCACCAGCGTCATATTTACCGCGAATAATATGATAACGAACACCAGGAAGATCTCGAACACGTCCACCACGGATAGAGACGATACCATGTTCGGCTAAATTATGTCCGATACCAGGAATGTAAGCGGTGACAGTGGCTCGATTGCTTAATCTTACCCTAGCTACTTTTCGTAAAGCAGAATGAGGTTTTTTTGGAGTCATCGTCTTGACCACTGTTACTACCCCTTTCTTTTGGGGATTGTAACTGTCAATACTAGTACTTTTTATACTATTAAAATTGTCTCGAAGTGCACCGGTTCTTAATTTAAGACGTCGGACCTTTCGACATTTACTGATTAGTTGATTAAAAGTTGGCATAATTATTTAATTTCCTGACCCTTTCCTACAGGAATCAGACGTCCGATAATAACATTTTCTTTCAAACCTATCAAGCTATCAACCTCGGCAAGTAAGGAAGCTTCGGTTAAAACTCCAGTGGTTTGTTGGAAAGAGGCTGCAGAAAGCCATGATCCAGTAGTAAGAGATGATTGGATAAGACCCAAAAGTACTTTGTGTCCTTTTGAGGCTTTACCATCTTTGTTGTTTTCCTTTACTTTATTATTGGCTTCTTCGTAGACTGGTCTAGTAACGATTTGACCATAAAGGAAATTGGTATCACCTGGATCCTCAATTTTTAGCTTGTCACTCATTTCACGAACAATTACTTCAATGTGTTTGTCGTGAATAGCAATACCTTGGGATTCGTAGACTCCTTGAATTGAGTTGATGAGATAGCGTTGAGCTGCTTCTAAACCTGAAACTTCAAGAATTTCACGAACATCGATAGGACCAGAACATAGTTGAGTTCCCTGACCCACAAGGTCACCATCTCCAACTAAGAGAGTAACATTGCTTGGAAGAAGATAATTTATTGTCTTGGCAGCACCATTTTTATCTTTTCCAGTTAATTTTAATTCGTAACCATCGACATTTTCTTTTACTTTGATCTTACCGTCAATCTCAGCTAATGGAGAAGGTAGCTTTGGCATTCTGACTTCAAAGAGTTCTTGGATACGAGGCAAACCTTGGGTAACGTCGACACCAAGGACACCACCAGTGTGTTTAGTTCGAAGAGTAAGCTGGGTACCTGGTTCTCCGACTGATTGAGCGGCAACAACTCCAACTGGAACTCCAAAACCAACCATCTGACGGGTAGAGAGATCCCATCCATAACATTTACGACAAAGACCTACTTTTGATTTACAGGTTAGTGCGGATCGAATATCAACTGTTTTGACCTCAGTAGCTTCGATAATTGCTTGAAGGTTGTTATCTATAAGATCGCCTTTTTTGGCAACAATCTTTTTTGTAGCAGGATCAATAACGTCATTGGCTAAGACACGACCTAAAAGTCGACGTCCGAAATATTTCTCACGACCTTTTTCGTTTCTATCAATGGTCCAAAAACGAGTTGTACCACAGTCATCCTCTCGGGTAATAGCTACGTGGGATGTATCCACTAAACGTCGGGTCAAATAACCAGCGTCAGCAGTACGTAAAGCTGTGTCAGCCAAACCTTTACGAGTACCTCGGGCACCAGTAATGTATTCAAAGACTGATAAACCTTCACGGAAATTGCTTTTGGTGGGAAGTTGAACGATTTTACCTGTTGGATCAACCATAAGTCCACGCATACCGGAGAGCTGTTTGATTTGATCTTTTGAGGCACGCTTAATACCAGCTGCAGAAACTACTCGGATAGGAGAATCAATATCAAGAGTGTCCCAAGTTTTTTCAGCGATGGATTCGGTAATTTCCATCCATACAGATTGACTTAGACGCTTTTTCTCTTCATTACTAATAAGTCCCATTTTATAGTTGTCTTCAATTTCCACAACGCGTTTGTCGGCGGCGGCAATTATCCCTTCTTTCTCAGATAGATAACCCATGTCAGGCATGGCTAATGAAAGTCCAGATAGAGTAAATCCGGCAAAACCTATATCTTTTAGAGAATCGATTAAGCGGACTGTTTTTAGACGTCCAGCAATTTCAATAGACTTGACGATAAGGTCGTTTAGGGCTTTTGAGCCAGCCATAGGTGCATTAATATATTCAAATTCTTTTGGAAGTATGGAATTGAACCAAACTCGACCATAGGTGGTTTTAACGAGCTTACCATCCATTCTGACAACGACCAATTCACGAAGACCAACTTTGCCTGTTTGATAGGCTAATGTTAATTCCTCAGTATCACCCATAATGGATAAGTCCTTAAATCCTTCTTGATTTTCTTTGGAAATATCAGCAGAATTTACGGAAGTGATGTAGTAACAACCGACGGCCATTTCTTGGGATGGAATTGAAACTGGAGCACCATCTGAAGGTTTGAGAAGATTTCTTGAAGGAAGCATGAGATGTTTGGCTTCCTTTTGAGCTGCGGCGGAAAGAGGCAAATGGACACCCATTTGATCTCCATCAAAGTCAGCATTGAAACCTTTACAGACACAAGGATGAAGCCTAATAGCCAAACCATCGGTCAAAACTGGTTTGAATGCCTGAATTGAAAGCTTGTGGAGGGTTGGAGCACGGTTTAAGAGAACATAAGTATTTTTTGTAACTCTTTCCAAAATGTCATAAACCTCGTTGACACGGTGGTCAATCAAGTTTTTGGCGGATTTGATGTTAGCAGCTAGACCGCTATCCATCAATTCTTTCAAAACGAAAGGTCGATACATTTCAAGAGCAATCTCTTTTGGAAGACCGACTTGATTTAGTTTTAATTCTGGACCGACTACAATAACGGAGCGACCTGAATAATCAACACGTTTTCCAAGAAGATTACGTCGGAAACGTCCTTTTTTACCACGAAGAAGGTCAGAAAGTGATCGAGGTAAACGTTTGCTACTTTTTCGTTTATTCTTAGAGCTTTTTTGAGCATCAATAAGAATATCAACGGATTCCTGAAGCATTCTCTTCTCATTTCGGAGAATAATTTCTGGAGCACCTAGTTTGATTAATTTTTTAAGACGGTTGTTGCGGTTGATAAGACGTCGATAAAGGTCATTTAAATCTGAAGTTGCAAATCGGCCTCCAGTGAGTTGGACCATAGGACGGAGATCTGGTGGAATAACTGGGACATATTGCATTATCATCCATGAAGGATTAATAGAATTTTCAATCATGCCATTTAGGATTCTAATCTTGTACATGATTTTCTTTTTCTTGAGTTTTGAAGAAGTTTTGGCTAATTCTTTTTTTAGATTTTTTACAGTCTCTGGAAGATCAATATTTTTTAGTACTTCTAATAAAGCTTCGGCACCCATTTTTGCCTTGTAGAAAATATCGGCCTTAAATTGGGCAAGATAAAATTCTTCTTCGTCGGTTAAGACAGAGAGGACTTCCATGCTTTTGATTTTATCTTCCAAGAATTTGATCAAGGATTCGATGCGATTTTTTTCGGAAGTTGCTTTGTTTTCAATTTTTTGAATGTCTTGTTTTAGACGAACATCACGTTCTTCTTTGGCAATTAGGAGCTGATCTTTGTTCTTGATTTTGTTGTCAAGTTCTTTCTTTTCCTTGGCTGTTTGAGTCTTGTATCTTTCAATTGCAGCAGCGGAATCGACATCGATTTGTTTTTGACGATTTTCAGAATTGATAGCTAAATTGTTTAAAGCTTCTTTTCTTTTGTCGTTATCAACAGCGGTCACTAAATATTTAGTGAAATAAACAACGGCTTCTAATTCTTTTTGAGGAACATCGAGAATAACACCTAATGGTGATGGGGTGTTTCGAAGATACCATAAATGAGCAATAGGAGCGGCAAGGGCAATATGACCCATTCGTTCACGTCGAACTTTGCTAGTAGTTACTTCAACACCACATTTATCACAAATAACACCTTTGAATCGGATTTTTTTGTATTTGCCACAGTAACATTCATAGTCGCGAGAGGGTCCAAAGATTTTTTCACAAAAAAGACCGTCTTTTTCTGGACGCCAAGAGCGATAGTTAATAGTTTCAGGTTTTAGAACTTCACCAGTAGACCAGGATAAAATTTCCTCTGGAGAGGCAAGTTTTATCTCGATACCAGTGAAATCGAGCATATTTTTAAATTTAAACATTAGTTTTCCTCCTTTAAATCTTCAACATTTGTTTCAGGAATAGTTTCGACTTGAGTTTCAGTTTCAAGCTCTGTCTCAATTTCTTCTGCGGTTTCTTCAATTATTGGCTTCATACCAACAGGAGAAATATCGAGTGCCAATCCAGCTAATTCTTTGGTTAAAACCTTGAATGATTCAGGAATGGCAGGCTCAGGAATAGGTTGACCCTTAATAATGGCTTGGAAGGCATGAGTACGACCTTCGATATCATCTGATTTAATGGTTAACATTTCCTGCAAAATGTGAGCAGCTTGATGTGCTTCTAGAGCCCAAACTTCCATTTCTCCAAGTCGTTGACCACCCATTCTGGCTTTACCACCAAGTGGTTGTTGAGTGACTAAAGAGTATGGACCGGTAGAGCGAGCATGAACTTTGTCATCGACCATGTGGACCAATTTGAGGATGTAGCCAACACCAACGACAACTTCTTGGTCATAGGCATCACCAGTACGTCCGTCATAAAGTTTTGCCTTACCAGTTGGATTTAATCCAGCTTCAGCAAGCTCTTTACCAATTTGATCTTCACTATATTTTTCAAAGACAGGAACGGCATATTTCTTGTTGAGGTGATAACCAGCAGAGGCGAGGGTAACTTCAAGGATTTGACCCAAATTCATACGAGCAATAACTGAAAGTGGAGACATGACTAAGTCAACAGGAGTACCATCACCTAAACGAGGCATGTCATACTCGGGCATAATACGACAGATAACACCCTTGTTTCCATGACGTCCAGCAATTTTGTCACCTTCTTGAATACGACGGATTTGAGCGACATATACTTTGACAACCTTATTGACTCCTGGATCTAATTCATCACCTTCATCTTTACCCAACACTTCGATTTTTATGACTACTCCACCCTCACCATTTGGAACACGGAGAGAAGTGTCTTTAACTTCACGAGCTTTTTCACCAAAAATAGCGCGTAAAAGTCTTTCTTCGGCGGATAATTCTTTTTCACCACGAGGTTCAACTTTTCCGACTAATATATCATTAGGACCAACAGTGGCACCAATCATAACAATTCCATCGTCAGTTAACTTAGCTAATTCAGCTTCTGATACATTAGGAATGTCTTTGGTAAGTTCTTCAGTACCAAGCTTGGTTTCAACAACATCGGCTTTGTATTCAAAAATTTGAATATTGGTCAAAACATCTTGCTTAACTAAACGATCAGAGATTAAGAATGAGTCCTCATAACCTAGACCGTCGATAGAAGCGTAAGCTACCAATAAGTTTCTACCAATAGATAGTTCACCTTCTGCGGTAGATGGGCCATCGATAATAACTTCACCTTTTTTAACTTTATCGCCGACATTAACCAAAACGCGTTGATTGTAACAAGTACCATAAGGAGAGGTTCTTTCAAATTTCGTAACCTCATAGGTAATGTCACCAATAATAACTCTACCAGCATCAGCATACGAAACAACTCCCGATTCTTTGGCTAAAACACATCTATTCATAGCGGAGGCAACAGTTGACTCCATACCAGTACCAACAATAGGTACTTCTGGTTGGATAAGAGGTACGGCTTGAGTCTGCATGTGAGAACCCATAAGGGCACGAGTAGCATCGTCATGATCAATAAAAGGAATAAGGGAAGCAGAAGCGCCAACGATTTCACTTGGAATCATGTCGATAAATTCAACCTGATCAATTGGGCCTTCAGCAAACTCACCTTGATAGCGGATAGGAACCCAATTTTGTTGGATAACATTGCCTTCAATTTTGACACCAAGATGGGTGATACGATGATCATATTCATCCTCAGCATCCATATAAACTACTTCATCAGAGAATGTATAGTTTTTACCATTTTTGATAACTTTCCTAAAAGGAGCTTCGATAAAACCATATTTATCAACTTCGGCATAGAGAGCTAGATAGCTAACCAAACCAATATTTGGACCTTCTGGGGAACGAACGGTACAAATACGACCGTATTGGGAAGAATGAACATCACGAATAGAGAAAGCAGCTCTTTCACGGGTTAAACCACCAACACCGACAACAGTGACACGTCGTAAAAGGTCTAATTCAGCTAGAGGGTTGGTTTGATCTAAAATTGCGGACAGTTGGTTACTTCTAAAAAAAGTATTCAAGGAAGATATAAGGGGTTGAGGATTAATCATTTGAGAAGGAGTTGGCTTCTCTTTGGTGGAAATTAATGACATCCTTTCTTTAACCATTCTTTCGAATCTGGCCATAGCTGGACGAAGAGCAACCTGGGCGACAATTTCGCCAGCACGTCGAAGACGACGATTGGCAAGAGAATCAATATCATCGAAGTGTTTTGATTCACCTTTTTGTAATTTTATTAATTGACGGATTGTAGCGATTAAATCTTCTTTTTTGATGACCCAATTTTCTTTGTCGGAATCGGAAAAATTAAAACCAAATTTTTTATTGATTTTATAGCGACCCACTTGACCTAATTCATAGGTGCGAAGATCAAAAAATCTATCATTGAAAAATTTTTCAGCATTTTCGAGAACAACGGGTTCACCTGGTCTGAGTTTTCGGTAAAATTCGAGATAAGCCTCTTCTTGGCTTTTAGTGGGATCAGCAGAAATGGTGGCGTTGATATAATCACCAAACTCGCCAACTAGTTGTTTGTCTTGTAATCCACAGGCAGCACGTAGAACGATGGTAGCAGGAACTTTCTTTTTACGATCGATACGAGCAAAGATGACTTCTTTTTTACCAATGAAAAATTCGAGCCAAGAACCACGAACAGGTCTGATTTCAGCATTACACAAAGTTTTTCCAGTTGCAGGATCGACTTCGCCAGTAAAATAAACACCTGGAGAACGAACGAGCTGATTGATAACTCCTCTTTCGATACCATTAACTATAAAAGTAGCTTCTGGAGTCATGGTGGGAAGGTTTAGGAGGAAAACATCTTCTTCACGGACAAGACCAGTTCTTTTGTTGGTTAGTTTTGCTTTGGTATAGACGGGGACGGTGTAATTTAGGCCTTTGAGCTTAGCAGTTTCTGGAGTGACAGTTATCTTATCGAAAAATAATTCTCCGAGTTCTAAAAGCCAGTTATTTCCAGTGTAATCGGATATAGGAGAAATGGAGCGGACGGTTTCTTCGAGATCAGTTTTTAAAAATTTTGCCCAAGATTCTTTTTGGACAGCGAGTAAATCTAAAACAGGAATTTGTGGGTATTTTTTACCCCAAGAAGTTCTTTTTGCGGAAGGCATCGACAAATTTAACTATTAAAGTTTAAATGACGAGTTATGTTCCAACCGCTCGCCGAATGTGGGAATTATATACTCATACTATACATATCGCAAGGGGGTTGATTAAAGATTACAGTTTTTATCAGGAGAATGCCAACAGGAACTTTTACCGGCTTCTGCAAATACCCAGTCTGTAGGTGTATTTATTTTTTTCTGATTTTCAAGACCCCAATACCAGCCTTGATTAAGATCTTGAGAAGAAAAAGGGGTCGTATTCTCTGTAAATTTGAAGGTGGACAATAGTTGTTCAAAAAGCGTTTTAAATTCATTGAAGTCTGACGAAGAAAGGCCATAGAATTCAAAACCAAAAATAGGTTCTTGGGTTAATTTTGGGGTTTTGTTTATCCAGTAAGTTCCAAAAACAGTTTTGTTGTCTAAGTCTTCAATGGCGGTTAGTTTTCCCTCAATGGAGTTAAAAATTTTTGATTGGTTATCAACAAGAACCTGATAATTCCCTTCGCCACCGCCATGACCACCAGCATTTATTTGTATAGTGGCAAGGCTGTTTTTTAGAGTACAGCTTAAGGTGTCATCTTTTAGAGTACAAAAATCAGGATAGTTAAAAGTATAGGCACTATATATGTTGTTTAAGTAAACAAAATCTTGGCCAGTATAAGTCTTTAAATTTGAAAGTGACAAAGGTGAGGAGGTAATACTTGGAGATATTGTTAAATTGACGGTTTTAGTGGGGAGAATGCTCGGATTATCAATAGGCTTTGCGGTAGAGGGTATTTTTGAAGAGCTAAAATAATTAAGGTAAGCCAAGATAAGAACGGAGACAAAAAAGAAGGCAGTGAGGATATATAGAAAAAAAGTGGATTTTTTCATAAATTATAAAAAATTAAATGTCGGAATTATTTGACTTAGTATTTCGAAGTATTGAGAATGGTTTGGGGTGAGAAGAATAATACTATCTCCTTTGGAGATATAAACTTTTGGCCCTATTTCACCGTTGTTATTGACAACTTCCCCTTGGGTGATTGAGGCATCAATGCCGACAACATTTGCCTTTTTGATTTTGACACCTGAATTGAGGGGGTCATTTTTTACTTGCCATTCAATATATGATTTTGAATCATAATTTGATGGATTTGGTTTTATGGCGACAAAAATTCCAAACCAACCGCTAGCAGTTACAGTTTCTCGGGTGTCATCGGTAATTAATACTATGCTTCTACCATCAAAGTGGGGGTCTTTGATAGCATTTAATTTTTCAGGATATCTGAACATAAAGCCATATTCCCTATTTTCATATTCTTTCCAGTTGGCACGAAAGTCGGGTGTAGGAGTAGCAGATATTTTGACTTTTGAATTTGAGGGTGAACGAGTTGGAATAGCGGCAATAATAGTATCGGCGTTATGGGAGAGAACCAATGTCCGCTGATAATTTACCAGCATAATAATAGAGATAATAAGGATGACAACTAAAAATAAGAGAAGGACTACTGACTTGTCTATTTTGAAAAAGTCTGACCTGTCCATGTTTTATGGTGCAATTGTAGTTTTTGGAATTGTAGGCACAGCAAAGGAACAAACAGCAACGGCTTCAGGTCCACAAGGTGGTTCCGTAACATGGCGACAACTATCGGCAGTTTCATTGAGTGTACCCTTGTATGTTTCACAGATTGTCTTTAGTTTTTGTAAATTTGTCGGATTAGAACTGGCATCTTCACATTCAGAGTATTTACTTAGCCAGGTAAATTTTTCTAGCTGACATGCTTCCTGAGCTGTTTTGGAGACTGCTGAAATAGTGGTAGATTCGGTAGGAGTTGCTGAATTACTAGCGTCACAGGCCATAGTAGTACAGGCAATCAAGAGGTCTTTATCACAAGAACAGGTATTACAACCGTCAGAGGCAGGAAAAGACTGACCAATGTCATATTCTTCACCATTTATGAGACATTTTGAAGCAGGAAGACCTGTCGGAGGGGTATTGGTGGGAACACTTTTTACATCAGTGGTTGATTTTTGAGTCCTATAAAATGAATAAGCCAGCAAGGCAGCTACGACAATAAAAATTATCAAGGAGAAGAAAAATAGGTATTTAAAAAAATGATTTTCTTTTGGTACCTCGATATCTGGGGCAATATTTATTGGATGAGGAGCTGGTGGAATAAAGGAATCTGAAGTCATGGGAGGTGAAGGAATGATACTATCTAGTTTGTCTGTTTTTGAAGAATCAACATAATCTTGCATTGATGGAGGAATTTGAACTTCTGGCTGAGGAATAGAGAAATCTTTGGGTGGCTCGGTGACTGTTTCGGCTGGTTTTTTATCGAAATCGCTGGTAGTGTCAGAAGTCGGAGGAGAAAAAGCGATTGATTCGGAATTGGCTTCGGTCATAACTGCGGTTTGGGGTTCGGTGTCTGGAAGCATCTCAGCGGTTGGATCTGGTTCAAGCATGGTTGGAGGGGGGGTGATTTCTGGAACTGAGACTGATGGTTCTGGGACTGATTCTAATTGATCTTGAGGACTAGGTGCTTGGTCTTGAGATGGTAATGCTTCGCTTGGTTTTAAACTATCAGCATACTTATTTAAAATATCTTGGTAGTTTGGGTCTTGATTTGTATCAGTCATGAAATAATATTCTCATTTTTTCTAAGGTGACGCAACTATGATATATTTACAACGCAAGTGAGTAAAATTTATTTAAAAACATTTGGATGTGCTCAAAACGAATCTGACTCGGAAAGGGTTAAGGCATTTTATGCTGAAAAAGGGGACGTTTTTGTTGATAATTGGAAAGAGGCTGATAAGGTAATTATTAATAGTTGCGTGGTTAGAGAATCAGCAGAAAACAGAGTCTACGGATTGATTAATGAAATAAGAAAGTGGGAAAAAATCCCCCACTCCTCCGGAGTACCCCCCTTGAGGAAAGGGGGCTTAAAAACCATTATATTGACTGGATGCTTGGTGCCAATTGCTAAAAAAACTATTAAGGGAGTTGATCAGTTGCTCCCTACAAAAGAAATAAGTTTCGATTTAAAACCTATACGCAATAAAAAAAGAGCGGCATTGATTACAATTAGCTCGGGATGTAATAATTTTTGCTCTTATTGTATTGTTCCCTATTCTCGCGGAAAAGAGATATCGCGCAAAATGGAGGATATTTTAAAAGAAATAGATGATGCAATTGAAAAAGGTTTTGAAGAAGTAGTCTTGATTGGGCAAAATGTGAATAGTTATGGAAGTGATTTTGGTGATGAAATATTGGTAAATATGGGTAAAAAAAGAATAAAAAGTTTATTCCCTAAACTGTTGGAAGAGGTAGCCAAGAAAAAATTAAAAAAGGTTTCCTTTGTGAGCAGTAACCCGTGGGATTTTTCTGATGAATTGATTGAAACTATCGCCAAATATCCAAATATTGATAGGTTGTTGCATCTCCCCTTCCAAGCCGGCGACGATAAAGTTTTAAAAAACATGAATCGGGGCTATACCAAACAGGAATATTTAAATTTGGTAAAAAAAATAAAGAGCAAAGTCGCTGATGTCAGATTTTCGACTGACATAATTATTGGATTCCCAGGTGAAGATGAAGATGCTTTTCAAAATACGGTTGATGTCTGTAAAAAAGTTGGTTTTGAGATTGCCTATTTAAATAAATATTCCCCCCGACGGGGAACGGTATCAGCCAAACTTTTTAAAGATGAAATTCCAATGAGTGAGAAAAAGAGGAGATGGAATATTTTGAATGAATTGGTAAATAAGAAGAATCAAATATAAAAAACAAAATCAATCCCTTTGAGATTGCCACATCGCTTCAGCAAATGCTCCTCGCAATGACGTTTTTTTAAAGTAAGTTATGAGTAGAGAGATAGCGATGGGCGAGGAAAATGGCAGCGGTATGTTCGGAGCTTTTTATAAGTGAGGTATCTTGACCAAGTGAATTGTAAATATCAATAAAGGGATGAATTTCGGTCGTCATTTCACAATATATTTCGGAAAAGGGATCAAGGGCGGGTTTTTCTATAAATTGGCAATTTAGTGCTAAAAATATTTGACATTGGTGATCTGTTTCGTTGGGGAGATCATGAAAATTTCCAAGATTTATAAATTGATTCGACTTGTAGCCTGTTTCTTCAAAAAGCTCTCTATTGGCGGTTTCTAAAAGATTTTCATTTTTATCGGCAGCTCCAGCAGGGTTTTCGTATGTAAAATCTTTTAAGGTATATCGATATTGATGAACAAGAATTAAGTTTTTGTCTTTATCGATAGCGACAATGATTGAACCTCTGGGGGCGGAGACATAAGCCCAAAAGTCGGGCTTACCATCAAGCTGCTCTAAATTATCAACGATAAACTTTTTACCGTATTTATCAAATAAAATTTCTCTTTTTACTAGCTTGGCTTGTCTCATCTTAAATATTTAGCCACGTTGGTGTTGTGCTCTTCTAAATTTTTGGCGTAATGCATAATTCCCTGATTATCATTGATGTAGTAGACATAATTAGATTCTGTTGGATGATAGGCCGCAATTAGTGAATCAAAACCGGGATTACAAATTGGTGATGGGGGTAATCCCTTGTTTTTATAGGTGTTATAAGGAGAAATAATGCTTAGATCGGCTTTGCTTATTGGCTTCCAGTATTTTTCAGGGTTGCCTAAAGAGTCTTTGGCGTATTGGACAGTGGCATCAATTTGAAGAGGCATGCCTACGTCTAGGCGATTTTTGATTATTCCAGCGATAATTTTTTTATCAGCCAATGTTTTGGCTTCACGTTCTAAAAGTGAAGCTAAAACTAGCACTTCGGAATCGGAAAAAGGAGTGATAGAATTACCTTTTGCTTCGAGTTGCTTATCTTCAAAATTCTTTAAAATTAAGTCAAGAATCTGCGAAGATACGTAATACTTGGGAATTAAGTAGCTATCAGGAAAAAGCTGACCTTCAAGACCAAGGGCAGCAGAGGTAAATTCAGTATCTGGGGAAAATTCTTCAATTCGAGACCCGGGGATAATTTTAAACCAATAGTCGGTACTACCCCCCTTGGTTAATCTTTGGGCTTGCTCGATAAGTTTTTCTGACGAAGTAAGATAAAAAGTACCAGCTTTGATTTGAGTGTTTAAACCCGACAATCGACTATAGACAATAAAGGCGTATCGACTACGGACAAAGTTTAATTTTTCCAGTCTTGAAGCAATGGTCAGAAGAGGTTCTCCTTGATTTATTACAAAAACTTTTTTGGTGGTATCAGATGAGGGAGCAAAGGTTAAACTATAAATGTATAGTCCAAATAAAAGCAATAAAATTAGGGGAAAAACAAAAAAAAGTTTTTTCATTAAATTTCATTAAAAAGAGCTCGACGATAGGTGTCACTTTGATGGTTATGGATAAATATCCTACCACAACGACAAGTAACAGTTGTTTGACCTCGAATTACTTTTCTTTGTCCTTTAGACAGTTCTTCACCACATCCTACACAACGACCCTGTGACAACAACCAAGCTTGAATTGGGGAAATAAGATTTTTAAACATAGTTTTTAGAAACCAATAACTCGATTCAGAATTACAGCAGCAGCTACAGAATCGATTTGTTTTTTGTAACTTTTGGTATTTTTTTTACTCTTTAAAAAAATACTTTCAGCCTCGATTGTACTAACCGCTTCTTCAACTGTTTCGATAGGTAATTTTATCATGGGGGTGAGCATATCAATAAATTTTTTTGTCTTTGTTGCAATCGGCCCTTCACAAAGACCGATGAATATTTTTTCAATTTGATATTCAGTAATAATTTTTTTTAGAATATCGACAATTTTGTCGTCATTTTGAACAATGGGCAGAGTAAAAATAATTCCGTTTAGGGAATAGGCAAGACCAATTCTTTTGGTTCCATAATCAATAGCTAGATAGTTCATGTATTGTCGGTAATTTGGGCTTTAATTACTAAGCGGCGCAAATATGTACCAGGAGGAGAACAGGTAACTAAGGTTAGATATCGACCATCAAAACGCTGTTCTAAGACCGACAAGTCGGTAGGTTGAACTTCATACATTTCTTCAACGACGTATTTATAACGGATATGATCATAATCAATAAATATTTCGTCTCCTTGATTCAATTTGTGTAAGGTTGAAAAAATGGTGATATAGGACTTAGGGTTGAAAAATTGAGGGAGCACAGAATGGCCAAAGATAACGGGAGATCCAAATTGACCTGGAAGCGCGGTTCTCGGATATTGGATAAGTGATTTTTTCAAATCGGTACTACCAAAAATGACTGCCGCTTGCTCAATTTTCAATTTGGGAATGGATACATAATAAGTAGTAATAAGGGAGCTTGGTGAAGAAGATGAGACCACCTCTGAATCATTAACAAACCAATTCGATAATTCGGTGTAATCAGTATTCAAATCACCTAAAACTGAACCATTTTGGTTGTAGAATTGGTTTGAAAGTGGATTGAGAATTTGATTAAACTTTGTGGAATATTCAAGCTGAAATTGGACTATGGGAAAGACCACTGAAAAAAACAACAAAAGGCCGGAAACAAGAAAAAATGAGGCCAATATCTTTCGACGCAGCGGCGACATGACTTTTTTGGGCGCAGTAATCTTGGGTGGTGATTTAACATAGAGATAACTCATGATTAAAATTTTTGGATAATGGTAATTTTATCTCGAGATGGGGGTAAACGCTTGAGAAATTTGAAAGGGGAAGGAATTATCTTTATGTCCCTATCATAAACTCGGGACTGTGAATCTACAATGCTCAAGGCGTCAGTGATACTTTTCCCAACTAAGCGTGAACGGAGGCTTTCAGTATCAATTTTGGGAAGTGTCTTACCTGTTATGGTCAACTTTCCGGTTGATTTTAATGAGGTGTTTTGGGTGGCGTTAAAAGTAAAAGAAAAATCAGCGGGTGAGGAAATAGATTTTAAAACATCTTGATTATTTACTAGTAATGTTTTTAGGATATTTTCTTTTTGTTGGGGGTCAACTTGAAGCAAAGAAAGAACCAAGTTGGCATTTACTTGAAGAGTATCTGCCTCTTCACCTATCTCACGATTAAAATCGAGTTGTTTTTTGTCGACAAAGAGAGTGCCAGTCATAAGACCAGCAAGTGAAGATTCTGCGTCAACCTTTTCTGAAATGCGGGTAGGTAAAGAATCGGTAACGACCTTATTTAATTTGCTTTTATCTTCGGAAGAGACGACTCTAATTTGACGTCGACTTCCACCGGTAATTGTTTCATTGACTTTAGCCAGTAAGTTGGCGTTATCTTTGAAGGACAAAAGAGTGTCTTTATTTAAATCAAACTCAGGTCCAATATCACTAGCAATTATGGTGGCATTGATTTTTCCCATGGCAATACTACCAACAGCGAGGTCAAAGGTACTTGCGGGCACTTGAATGGAAGTGAGTAGTTCGTATTTTTTACCAGAGTTGTCAGATAGTATTGTGCCTTTGGGAGCATTTTGAATTTTGTCAGCCTTGTTAAAAAGGGTAATTTCCCCTTTTGATTTGTCACCAGTCTCTTTTTGACCAGTCGTAGCAATAGACTCTGAAAACTTTAAATCAAGAGTTTTTTTAAGAACAGGAATGGTACTTGTCGTAACATCAGTAGCCGTTGAATCAAGAGTGACATTGAAGTCTTTGTTTATCTCAACTGGAGTAAAATTTATCGTAATTTCCGCTTTCATTAGATAGTAGGGAATGAGCAGAAGTAGGGGTGAAAGAGCCAAGGGAAAGAGGAACCAAGGATTGAATTTTAAACTTGGCAAAGAAATCTTGGGAAAGGAAAATTTAGGGAGATTTATGTTGGACTTTGAGGGGGGTAACTGAGTCTCGATATTTTCCTTGGCAAAAGAGTCTGTATCAATAGAAGTTGGTGGAGTCAAAACAATAGAGTCAGAGTCAGTAATTTGGGAAAAACCCAAATCCATCGCAGGAACTTCATCTATGGAATTTTCTATATCTTCCTCGATAAATATTTTTTCGTCTTTAGGAGCTTCTTCTGTTTCTTCAATTTCTTCTATGGGTTCCTCGGCTATCTCTTCGAGATTATTATCGGAGATATCAACTTTTTCTACTGGGGGGGGTGACGCATTTTGAGCTTTATTTTCAATTTGAGAGGAGACGGTTTTACAATACAAAGAAAAAAGTTCCTCTGGTTGATAGGCTTCAACATCAGGTAAATGTAAAAAGGTTTCAACATTTTTTTTACCTATCCAAGAATAATTTTTTAAATCATCAATAATGCTTAATCCCAAATGACCAAAGACTAAAATTCTCGGGGGTAAGGCTGAATCCAAACGAACAGTAACTAGAGCATTTTCTAAATCTTGAGGGGTAAAATCATTACTTAAGGCTTGATGAAAACGTTTTTTTACTTCTCCAAGATATACCAAGGACAAGGAGAATTCTTTTATACCAAGGTATACCAAAATAAAACTTGGGGGGAATGAATCCTCTTTTCCAAGAGATTCGATGAAGGCTTCATCGTTACTGATAAAACCAAGGGGTTTTAATTTTAGAGAACGACAAAGGTTTTCGAGTAATTTTAAATATTCTGGAAAAATTTTACCGTCATTGCCGATCCACTTTGGTGGAAGGATAAAAGCACTTGTTTCTGGTTCTTGTTCGGGCTCAAGTGAAGCTTTTTGCGCCGCCTCTGATAAAGAAATATCAACAGAGTGTAAAAATGAATCAGGATTGTCGGGAAGCCATTCGGTTTCTGGACCAAGCGCAGCCAAAGTATTTGGATTACCTCGTTTTATCAGACCCACTGAAACAACTTCGGTAGTGATTGAAATAAGCCAATAATAGGACAGCTCCATTACTTAAGAATAGCATAAATCCGACGCTTGCCACTGCCTGCGGATTCTTCTTTTTGAATTTCAAAATGACCTAATTTCCCAACATTATCGACATGGGGGCCGGTACAGACTTCCTTTGAAAAAAAACTTTTTGGGTCACCGACTGTATAGACAGTAACAATTTCTGGGTATTTAGCGCCAAAAAAGGCTAAGGCACCAGATTTTTGGGCATCAGTAAATTTCATAGATTCCACAGTGACGGAAAGTGAGGCATTAATTTGTTCATTGACTATTTTTTCGACTTCTTTTAGCTGATCTTCGGCAACTTTTTGCGGATGGGAAAAATCAAAACGAAGTCTTTCTGAGGTAATATTGGAACCACTTTGTTCAACATGCTCACCCAAAACTTTTCTAAGAGCGGCGTGCATTAGATGGGTAGTAGTGTGATATTTGGTGATAATTTCGGAATTATCAGCTAAACCTGACTTGAATTTTCCGGCAGAAAGAGTTTGAGATAGTTTTTGATGTTCCTCTTTTAGACGGTTAAACTCGGCAATATCTAAAGATAAATTGTTTCTTCTTAATTCTTCCTCTATCATTTCGACGGGGAAACCAAAGGATTGGTATAAGTCAAAAGCTTCTTTTCCGGAGACACTTTTTTGACGGATAATTAATTTTGTAATTTCACTAAGACCCTTGTTGAGAGTGCGACGAAATTTGGTTTCTTCAGCCTCTAAAGTCTCTAAAATTTTATTTTTGTTTGAATCTAGTTCGGAATAGGTACCAGCATAATTGTTTTGATTGTCTAAAACAGTAGTGGCAATAATAGAGCAAAAATTTTGCTCTATTCCCAAAATTTTACCTTGACGGATACTACGTCTAATAAGACGACGGAGAACATAACCACGCTCTTTGTTTGAGGGTTCAACACTGTCGGCAATCATAAAAACTGCAGCCTTTATATGGTCAGCGATAATGCGAAAACTTCGGGCGTCATCGTTAGAAGTAGAAGATAAGGTGGCGATTTTTTTAGAAGATTGCTTCGCTTCGCTCGCAATGACGGATGTGCTACTCGCAATGACGGGATTATTCATTGCAGCGACATATTTTTTCCCAGAGATTTCCTCTATTTTTTGAATTATTGGTTGCCAAATGTAGGTTTGATAATTATCCGATAAGCCCGATAAAACTGCAGTAGTTCGCTCAACCCCCATACCTGTATCAACGTTTGGAGCTTTTAGTGCTTCAAAGGTACCATTGGCTTTTTTGTTGTACTGCATAAAAACGTCATTCCAAATTTCCAACCAACGACTATCATTGGCATCAAATTTTTCGGGTGCTTCACTCTCCCCTGTCCAATAAAACATTTCGGTATCTGGACCACAGGGGCCAGTAGCTCCAGCGGGACCCCACCAATTATTTTTTTTAGGTAAATAGGCAATTCTGCTGGGACTAACTCCCTGTTCACGCCAAAAATTGAAACTTTCTTCGTCACGAGGAGCGTCTTGATCACCAGCAAAACAGCTGAAAGCTAATTTTGATACATCAAGACCTAGATATTTTTTGTTGGTTAAAAACTCATAGGAAAAAGCAATCATCTCTTTTTTGAAATAGTCACCAAGAGACCAGTTGCCAAGCATTTCAAAAAAAGTGTGATGATAGGTATCACCGACTTCATCGATATCGCCAGTACGAATACATTTTTGAACATCAACTAACCTTTTGCCTAGAGGATGGGGTTGACCTAAGAGATAAGGAACGAGGGGGTGCATGCCAGCAGAAATGAAAAGAGTGGTGGGATCGTTTTCGGGAACAATTGAAGCACTGGGAATTTCGGCATGTTGATAGTTTTTGAAAAAATCAACAAATTTGTTTTTCAAATCCCGTGCGTTCATAGGGAGATTATAGCAAGAAATGCGGTACAATAAGCTATGGCTGCAGAACAATCACGCTCAATATTTGATGGAATGCAAGTGACACCACTCGGAGCAAGGTCTTCAATTGAAGATGTGAGAGCGGTGACGGAAATGAATAAGGGAAATATTGATAAATTGGGGGTAGAATCACTAGCATTTGTCTATGGCGTGGCTAGAATTGATAATAATTTAGATGTTATAGCTTCGGTTGAGAATTATGTTTCAGAACAAACAGACTTATACGGGGTCGCATTGAGAAGTGGAATGGGAATGGTGTTGGCAGAATCTTTTAGCGACGCCTTTTTGGTTTGGAGTACTCAGGGAAAATGTTTTGAACCTCCAGCTGAGTTACAAAATAAAACTACGGAGTGGATTGTTGAGGGATTGACAAGTGAGGAATTGACAGTGGAACAAAAAGCTTTAATCAAACCAATAGTGATTAACTTGCTTGGTAGAATTGGTGATGAGGTCGGAGAATCAATTTTAGACGAAGTACACGCAAAAACAATAATGGAAAAGGGTGGAATTACCGATGGGGAAATTGTAGCTTATCAACAACAACTAATTGAACAAGTTCAAAATAAGACAGTAAATGAATCACTAAGAGAAGTGTTTGGAAAAGTTGAGGAATAATGTAAATCGAGAGTGAGTAGTGCTTGTGGTCCCCCGAAGGGGGTTGGTACTGGGGTTAGCCAGTACCAACCATAGGGTTTTTAGGGTGCGTATTGATTCGCGGCGGGGACACCTTTACCAAGTGCGTTTAAGCAATCTTGCAGGGGACGACTGACGTCGTAGGAAATGGCTCCACGAGGCATGCCATTAAGAAAACCATAGACGTCTTTGTTGTCAAAGGCGTGTACCCATCCTTCACTTCCATACCAGGACATGATCCCGGTAACGTTATCAACAGTACTCAACACACGGACATATTGAACTCCGTTTTGATAGACGACGACAGCGCAATACAGTATAGGTCCGGTGGGATTTTTGGGATTACTCAACTTTATTTGGATATCGTTCCAAATTCTACTGATGTAATCACGAGCTACCTGCGAGTTATGTGGGTTGTGAAGCGGGTTGCTTGTTTTGCTGTAAACAACATTGATGGTGTGGGCAACCTCAACAGTGAAGACAACCGCAATAATGACCTTGATTGTCTTTTCTGAGTTCCAGGCCCACTTGACAGCAAGGAGTTCATCTCCAGGAATTGGGCTGACGGCAGTCAAGCCAACAAGACCTAGACCCAAGAAATCAGCTGACTTAACTTCGATTGCCTCACCTTCAAAATCACGACAAATGGTGTACATCTGTCCATTACCATCAATATCATAATCTTTTTTCATTGGACAATTTTCGCCAATATACTTATTGATGGCATCCAGAAGCGTCTCGCTGTACTCGGGTGGTTGGTTCTGAAGTTCAATTTCTGAACCAAAAAACAAAGTGTTCCAAGCTTCAACGTTGGCTTGGTTTTGGGGGGAACAACCAGCAGCTCCGAGGAGCATTGCCAATACGGTGAGAAAAACAAACACACGGTGGAACATTGTTACCGCCTCCTTGAGCGGTTGCCAGTTTTAAGGCTGGCTAGGGGTGGAGAAACAGGGAGGATAAGACTTTATCTTATACAAGTTTGAAAACTTGCATCAAGGAAGCAATTTCTTGTGTCCTTGGTGCAAGTCTAAACTTGTATATTTTTTACTCACTCTCGATTGTTAAGGTACTTTGAATACGCATATAATGCGTATTCAAATATCGATACAAAAAAAGCGAACGGAAAGACGTGTTGCCTTAGGTTCGCTTAAAATTGCATTAGGTGATTATAACAATCGACGATATTTAAGTCAAGTTATAGGCTACTTTTTAAAAACTCTTGGTTTAATCTTTTGAGGGGGTGCCTTTACTTCAAACTCTCTTTGAATCAATTCTTTTGGAAGAGTTACAGCAATCTTATGAGATGTTGAGGGTACTTCTTTTGCCATACTTTTTTGTTTGGACAACGCACTATTTTTTGAGGAAGACTTTTTTACTATTTTTTTGGATATTTTTGCCGAATTGTTAATATCCACTTTTCTTTTTAGTGTAGAAATATTTTGAAAAGTTTCACTTTCCAAAACCGATTTAAATATTTTTTCTAGTTTCTTTTTTAAATTCTCAAAGACCTTTTCACGATTATTTTTATAGATAACAATAGCAATAACTGCACCAATGATTAAGCCTATAAATATCCCAAATACAAAGCTACTATTTTGATGGCAACTGCATTCTTTGTTGTTACAACATGACATAAAAATTATTTTTCTTCTTTTTTGTCTTTACTAAAAAAAGAATTAAAAAGTGAAATGCCGTTTTTAAAACCCATTAAAAATTCAGAAATGGAAGACACTGGTCCAGAAACAGAACTGATCATCTGATTGGTTTGACCTACAGTAATGCGAAGATCTTTGATAAGTTTTATTAGGTAAATTCCAACGGCAACAATGACGACTGAAATTGATAAAAGACTGATAATGACAACAATTTGAGTGATATCCATAGCTTCAGTATAAACTATTTTAAAACTTTTTCATCTTTGCTAATGACACCTGCTGGGGACTTGGCTTCAACAATAATTTTTGCTTCTGAAGTAGAAATATCAAGAGTTTTTTTAAAATTACCGTCAGAATCGACAATGACTAGAGAATCATTTATTTTAATAGTTGATTCAGGGTCGGTAATACCTGATATTTCAACAGTTTTTTGAGAGAAGTCTTGAGGCCAATTTATTTTTAGCTGCGGGGGGCGGTTAAATTTTAAATATTCGGTTACTAGATAAGCGGTAAAAACTATTCCCAAAAAAATTATGAAGGTAGTAAAGGCGAATTGTGGGGTGAGAGAAAACCAAAAACGACGACGAAGAGTGTTTTGGGGTCGACGATCGTAATCACGCCGAAATAAAGAAAGCAACTCCTCACCATTTATTCCCAAAAATTCAGCATAATCCTTGACCATTAGGGAACAATATGGCTCGCTGGGAAAATCTGAAGTGTTTTCATTTTCAAAGGCAATCAGGTATCTAAGCGGTATCTTTGTCTTTTTACTAATCTCTGTAAAATCAAGTTCTCTATCTAGGCGGGCAGATTCTAATATGGTTGAGGCGCGCTTCATAGGAATTTTTATTCTAGATTATTATCAGAAGGTGATCTGTGATCGATTAATATTTCTCTTGGTTTGGCGCCATTGACTGGGCCGACTATTCCGGCTTTTTCCAATTCATCAAGGACTCTGGCGGCGCGGGCATAACCTAGTTTAAGACGGCGTTGTAATAGTGAAGCTGACGCTTTTCCGGTTTCTTGGATAAGTTTTATGGCGTCCTCAAACATGGAATCACGTTCTTCTCCATCGGAAACCATTACATTTTTGCTCATTGAAGTGGGACTATTTACTGGTTGTCGAGTAATTTCGTCATTGTACTCACCGGTACGTTGAGTCTTTAGAAAGTCTATTAAACGATTTACTTCCTTGTCTGAAATAAAACAACCTTGGACACGAACAGGCTTGGCTAAATCAGGTGGGATGTAAAGCATGTCACCCCGACCTAATAATTTTTCAGCCCCTGGGGTATCAAGAACAACCCGTGAATCAGTCATAGAGGCAACAGCAAAGGCTATTCTTGTTGGAATGTTGGCTTTGATTAAACCAGTAATAATGTTGACTGAAGGTCGCTGCGTAGCTAGTACTAAGTGAATACCGGTGGCACGAGCCATTTGAGCAATACGACAAATATTGTCTTCTACTTCGGCAGGCGAGAAAAGCATAATTTCGGCTAACTCATCAATGACAATAAGAATGTAAGGAATGGACTGAAAGCCGGATAAATTGTTGTAACCCTCAATGTTTTTGGCACCAACTTCGGTAAACATTTTATAACGACGTTCCATTTCATTGACAGCCCATTTTAAGGCAGAGACTACTTTTTCTGGTTCGACAATAACCGGAGTTAGAAGATGGGGAATGCCATTATAGCCCGATAATTCGACACGCTTAGGATCGACCATAATTAGTCTAACTTCGTCGGGGGAAGCACGGAATAAAACTGTTGAAATCCAAGAATTGATACAAATAGATTTACCGGAACCAGTTTGACCAGCAATCAAGACATGAGGCATCTTGGAAATATCGGCAACTTTTGGTTGGCCGGCAACATCAAGACCCAAGGGAACAGATATTTTACTCTTGGCATTTTTCATGGCTTCAGATTCTAGAATTGTTCGAATTGGAACCACTTCCAAAGAACGATTTGGCATTTCAATACCAACCAAAGAACGTCCTGGAATTGGGGCCTCAACTCTAATTTGTCCACCTGGTGCTGCTAGCGCCATGGCTAAATCGTTACTGAGGGATAAAATTTTTGCAAGCTTGGTACCGAGAGCGACTTCAAGGGCGTATTGGGTAACAGAAGGACTATTGTTGACTTCGGCTACACGGGCAGTTATTCCAAAAGAATCAAGTGTTTGCTCAATAATTTGAGCATTCTTTCGGACATCACCTCTATCTGCTTTGGCACCGGGGGTATCATCAAAAAGAGACATTGAAGGGTAAACCCAGGTCTGATTACCAGTTGAGGTAAGGGGTGAAGTGGTTTTAAAAACTGGGGCAATATCGACTACTGCCAAGTCTGTTTTTGAACTCGATTTGGCATAATCCTTTTCCTTTGTGGCAAAGGGGTCAGAATTTTCTGAATTCATTTCTGATTGATAAAGAGGATTCTTGGCTGATTCTTTGGCAATTTTTTTCTCTTTTAATTTGACTGCTTGGCCAACAGAATACTTGCGTATTGTATTGAAGACATTAGCAATAAATTTGATAACTTGGGCAATATTAGTATCAAATAGAACAACAAAACCGACTATGAGAGCGAAAAAGAAAATTATGAATGTCGGTGCTTCAGAAAAAAGGGCAAGAAACTGTTCCCAAAAAAACAAACCGACGAAACCTTGCTTGAAAAGGCCCAATAGAGCAAAAAACATTATGGAGAAACCAAAAAATACATTTGCCTCACGTAACGGTGATTTTACTTTGGTAAAGAGAAATGAAATTAGAAGCAGTAAAAAAGGAACCATAACCGCCCCCCAACCAAAAAATTTAGTTAAAGCAAGGTTTACATCTGTAGCAACGGTCCCCTGTTGAAGAAACGAAAATACGGAAAGTATGGCTAATATTAGAAAAAAGATAAAGAAAATTGACTTGACAGTATCTGGCTTTAATTTAAGTGTTGGTAAAATTCGATTTTTCTTGCGTCCTCGAGGCATAAGAAGAGTATAGAGTAAAAATTAAAAAATTAGAAACTAGATACAAAAACTAGATTCTAGAAAATTAGTTAAAGTAATTAGTAATTTTTGAGATAAGATTTTTTTTGTCTATAATTTCTGACTCTTTTTGGGATCTTAATTTATATTCGATTCCACCTTTTTCCTGACTTCTCTTGCTGATAACCAATCTAATAGGAATTCCTATTAAATCAGCGTCAGCAAATTTTGCGCCAGCGGAAACACTATCGCGATCGTCAAAAAGGACATCAATATTCTTTAAAAGTAATTCTTGATAAAAATCTTCACCCATACCATCAAGACCAATTAAGTGAACTTGATATGGGGCTAAACTTTTTGGCCATACTATCCCAGTGTCATCATGATGCACTTCCACATCAATTGCCATTGCTCTTCCTATACCAATTCCGTAAGAACCCATGTAAAGCTTTTTTAGGGAACCATCTTTGTCAGTGTAGTTTCCATTCATGGGATCAGAATAGGCATAGCCGATATTAAAAATATTGCCAAACTCTACGGCTTTTATTAAATGTAGTTTTTGAGATTTACACTGGGGACAGATATCTCCCTCACAGGCAGCGGCGATGTCACCTTCTAGATCGGCCTTATAGTCACGGTCAATATTTACATTGAGAAGGTCAATATTTTTCTTGTTGGAACCACCATAACAGTTTTTTACAGTGCGCAAAGAGTCGTCGGCAACAATTATAAACTCAGATTTGGGGTCAATATTTTGTCTTATTCCAACCGGAGAAATAAAGCCAGGGACAGAATGAAGAATGTTGATGATTTCCTCTTCGGTGGCATGGCGTAATTCATTTGAAAGAACTAAATTTTTTAATTTAGTTTCATTAACCATAAAATCACCTCGGATAATGGCCAAAATAAAGCGACCTTTTTCGTCAACGTAGACCACATCTTTGATTTGTAAGTTAAGAGGTAAATTGTGTAACTTGACTCCATCTTCCATGGTCGTACCTCTGACTGCTTCAACTTCACTTAGTTCTTTTTCAGCTTCATCAAGATTAATAGAATTTTTGACAAAGGAGGCTTTTTCCAAATTAGCAGCATATCCACAGGTACAAGTAGCAATAGTGTCCTCCCCCACCTCAGATTCAACCATAAATTCATGGGAAACAGCCCCACCAATAGCACCATTGTCTGATTCAACAACAATAATTTTTAAATCTAATTTTTGGGCAATATTCAAATAAGCGTCCCAATATTTTTGATAAGTTTCTTTTAAGTCGGCTTCGTTTGTATGAAAAGAATAACCATCTTTCATGACAAATTCACGGGTTCGTAAAAGACCTCCAGAAGGACGAGCTTCGTCGCGAAATTTCTGGGAAAATTGGTAGATATTTATAGGTAAATCCTTGTAGCTTGGGGCAAATTGTTTGACTAAGTCCAACATTATTACTTCTGCAGTAGCACCTAAAGTAAATTGGGCTTGATTACGGTCATTAACCATCATCATGGCAGCACCAAATTTTTTATCTCGATTAGCTTGTTGCCATAATTCAATTGGATGGAGAGTAGGGACAATTAACTCTTGGGCTCCAGTTTTTTCCACCTCTTCTCTAATAATATTTTCAATTTTTTTACATACTTTTAGACCGAGAGGAAGGAGGGTGTATCGTCCTGCGGCAAGTTGGCGAATGAAACCAGCCTGAAGAAGAAGACGATGACTGGCGACGGTAGCATCCTTGGAAACTGTCTTGCTTGTTTTACCAAAAAGTTGTGAGTACTTCATGGCTTATTTTAACAGAGCTTTTACAATGGAATTGAGAGATGCTTTAATGTCGGGATTATAAGAATTTTCTAGAATATCGTTAAAATTTCCTTTTAGCTCACTGTTGGATTGAAAGCTTTTGGTTATAACCACTTTTCCAATATAGCGACAATATAACTTGGCAATATTTTCAGCGCAGACTTGACTTTCTTTTGCCTCCTCAGCACCAAGAGCAATAACAGCGATTTTTTTATTTTTTAATAACTCGTCCTTGGCACTGGCAAAAATTACGCAGGTCCTGTCCATTAAGTCTTTTAACAATCCGGGTGGCATTTGAAAATAGTTTGGGGAGATGATAATTAGGGCGTCTGATTCCACCATTTTATCGATAATAGAACTTACATCATCTTTTTGACAACAAAGCCCAGCAGGGTTGCAAAATTCAACACAACCATGACAGCGGTTGATATTTTTTTGACGAAGTAAAATTATTTCATTTTCAACGCCTTTTTCTTTAAAAAGTTTTTGGAGTTCTAAAAGAATGGTTTCAGAATTGCCTTTTCGGGGGGAACCGCAAATTGAAAGTATTTTCATGAGATATTTTACCAAAATTTAGGAGATATCCCGATGTCGACTAAAGTCTCATCGGGATTGTGTTTTTAGGATAAATTTGTTGCAAACTCCAAATTTAAACCTAAAAAACAAGGATGCCCGTCCTGTCTGGGAAAAAATCGCAAACAAAGGCGGGCAAAATAAGTTTATCTAAAAAAAACTTAGACCTCAATAACCAGTGGTAGAACCATGGGTTCGCGACCAGTTTTTTCCTTGATAATGTTTTCGAGATAGGCCTGAAGTTCAGTTCTAATATAATCAAAGTTGGCAGGCTTGCTAGTAACTTCTCCGAAGCGTCTTTTAACCTCTTCTTTTAGATAATCAATAAGATCGGTGTTTTCTTTCATAAACACAAAACCCCGAGAGAGAATTACTGGTTCCTTAAACATTGTGCCATCTTCTTTATTGACCATTAGAACTACACTAAACATTCCATCTTCAGCTAAAGTTTTCCTATCGCGAAGAACTGTGGCACCGACATCACCTATTCCAAGACCATCAATTAGAACCTTATGCATGGGAATATGAAAATTGGTATCAACTTTACCATTAGCATAAAAGGTAACTGCAGAATCGAAATCTGGGGTAATAAATTGGTCGTCAGTAAATCCCATTATTTTGGCCATTGAAAAATAGCTTTTTACATGTCGGAAATTACCACCAATTGGTAATAGATATCGAGGGTTAGTTAGGGTCATCAGAAGGGCGTGTTCTTTTTGGTAACCATGACCGGAGACATGAAGTTCTTCTTTTTCTCCATAGGCAACATCAGCACCCATTTTGGAAAGAATATCGATCATTTCGTAGATATTACTGGTAGTTCCAGGAATATAGTCTGGAGAGGAAAAGATTACTTTGTCACCTGATTTTATTTTGACACGATGCTTACCCATAACCATTTTGCTCAATGCCGAATCGGGTTGACCGGCAAAACCGGCAACTAAAAATAAAAGCTTGTTGTCGGGGAAATTTTTGGCTCGTTCTGGGGCAATCATATCGGTATCAGCCAATTTAATATAACCTAATTCTTTGGCAATATTGATAGCTTTATCGACAGAATAACCAACAACACAAATTTTTCTACCTGTTGATTTTCCATACTCGATAGCCTGACCCCAACGGACAATATTACTACTAATAGAAGTAACAAAGACTCGCCCCTTGGCGTTGACTATTTGATGCTTAAAGTTTTCAGCAATATCTCGTTCAGACGGAGAATAACCTTCGTGGTCGGCACCTAGCGAATCAGACATTAAAGCGATAACTTTTTTGTTACCGGCATTGGCAATTTTTTTCAGTTCTGCAGGTTTGTTGTCAATCGGAAAGACGTCAAACTTAAAATCAGATCCGTGGTAAAAAACGCCAATTGGAGTGGTGATTGCAAAATGATGAGTGTCTGGAATTGAATGGGTCACTCTAATGGGTTCGATAGTAAAAGGACCTTTGTTGAAAATATCTCCAGATTGATAGACAGAAACCGAGGCTCGAATTTGGTTTTCTGCTAGTCGCGATTCAATAAAGGCAGCTGCTAATTTTGGAGCAAAGATGGGGATATTGTTGCCTAATATTGGTAATACGTAACGAATAGCCCCAATATGGTCTTCATGACCATGGGTAATAAAAATTCCCAATATCCGTTCTTTTTTGTCTAGCAAATAAGTTGTATCAGGAATTTGAAGATCAACACCAAAGGCGTCTTCTTCAGGAAAACCAACACCACAATCGACGATAATGATTTGAGATTTTGAGAAGTCCCCTCGTGGGGCAAACTCGTAAACGAACATGTTTTGAGTTACATCTCCAAAAGCGCCTAGTGAAGAAATGCGGACAGCATCTTGACCATTAGATAAATTTTGTATATGAGGTGTCCTCGTGAAATCCTTTTGAAGAGCTGGATTTAAAGCTGGTTTTTGATATGTTTTTTGATTAATCATATTTTTTTGATAAATAGTTTAATAGATAAATAGTAAAAAAGATAAATAGTTAAACTGGCTAATTGTCTTTTAATAATTTGCTTATACTAAGAAAATCTTCTTGTAATGATTTAAGCATGGCACCATTTCTGAGTCCAGCTGAAGGATGGTATACAGGAACAATTGTTAACGGTAGTTCCTGCCAGATTATTTTTCTGACTTGACCATGAACTCGACTGATAGATTCAGATGGAAAAAAATAACTCATTGCAAATCGCCCTAAAGTAATGATAATTTTCGGTTTTATAATTTTTAATTGAGCCTTTAAATAAGGAACACAGACTTTCATTTCGTGTGGAAGTGGATCTCGATTCTCTGGAGGGCGATGTTTTAATATATTACAGATAAAAACGTCTTTTCGAGGCACACTTATCGTATTCAGAAGCTTGTCTAATAGTTTACCTGAATTCCCCACAAAAGGCAAACCCTCCTTATCTTCTTGGGCTCCAGGGGCTTCACCGATAAAGACGATATCGGCATTGGGATTACCAAAACCGGGAACCGGATTGGTAGCAGTTTTATATAAATCGCACTTCTTACATTTTCCCACCAAATGGGCGATATATTCTAATTGTTGAACTTTTGTTAAGGGCATTATTTTGTAAATTTAAAAGTTGAAAGAATTTGTTGAAAAATATCTTTTGAATAAACACTGGGATCTATTTGGGGATATGCAGTGACTTGGATTGTAATTCTATAATTATCTTTGATGGTAAAAGCAGTCTCGTCAAAATAATCAAAATAGCCAGCATCGATTCCTCCTAATTTAATTTTCTGAATAGTTGTATCTGAATTTTTTAAAAATCCATCGTAGTATGACTTAAAAATTGTTTCTAGATTTTCGTTTGGATTTTTTTTCTCAACTGAAATAACAATTTCACCATCTGAAACTGAACCCTCATTATAATAACTTTCCCCTATTTTTCCAAAATAAGTATGATATGGTGGTTTCTCTTTTGCTTCCCAGTCTATTGGTATTTCAAATTCAAAACCATATTGATTGTTTTTATAAGTTTTTAAACCTGTTTTTGTAACTGAAGTAGAATCGAAAGTCACCGGAATAGTGACTCTTTTGTCGTTTTCTGGAAGGCCACTGGGATTAGAATTTTTCACTTGGACAAATCCACTTGGACTATAAGTGACAAAATTAAATACAGCCATAAAGCTGGTGTATTTTGATTCTTCCTCTAACCAGTTTGGAGCCGAAGCAGTACTTTTGAATAAGCTTTTATTTTGATTATCAAGAAGCTCTATGGGAAAAGATCCCTCAAAAACCCAACTTTTGTCAATCAGACCAATTAATTTGAGGGGTGAGGTTAATGGCTTTGAAATATTTGGGGATAAGATAATAATGGGAGAAAAGGAAGGGGTGGGTATAGCACTCGGTTGGGAAATAATACTCGGACTGGGGGTTGGGTTTTCCCGATGATAAGGTAGAAGGGTAGTTAGTAGGATGACAAAAGCCAAGGCCAACAGTGTAAGTGAAAGATAAATTTCCTTTTTGTTCATAATTAATATTTTATGAGTTTACCGTTTTTATCAACACACTCGGCAACCATTGAAACAGGAAAGTCATATGGGGCAACAATTTCGCACATTATTACACCGTTGCCATCTTGGACAATTTTCCAGACTCCATCATCTTTAGCGGCTAACACCCAAGCACCAGCAATGTCTCCAGAAAACTTGACACCGCCTGAGGCGTGAGTACCATCATTTTGTGAAGATGTATAAGTGACGTCAGAAAGGTCCTTGTTATATTTGTCCGCAAGGGCTTGTCTAATTAAATCGTCATCAGATATTACATTTTCCGGGATCTCCGAAATTTCTGCAGTTGTGGGTGTAGCCGGAGGTAATGATGTGGTTATTTTTGGTTTTTGGGTATACAAATAAAATGCCCACATGGCGATAATTAAACCTAAAATAAGACCAATGATTGTATTTTTCATATTTTTACCACTGGGGTATAAATTTTTTAATGTTAGTTTCATCGATTACAACCTGCTTTGTACCAGCAAGAACCATGGCAGCAGCTTTTCGACAGAGTCCTTCAATATTTCTTTTTAAAGTTCTTACACCAGCGTCAAAACCCAATGGTCTCACAACTCCAAGCCAAACATTTTCCTTGATTATTAATTCGTCGGGGGTTAATCCAGAATCTTTTAAGGCTTTTGGGAAAATATAGTCTTGTCCAATAGCGATTTTTTCTTCATCGGTATATGATGGCATCTGAATGACTTCAAGACGATCCATAACTGCCGTAGCTATACGGGTTGTATTGTTACATGTAGCAACGAAAAATGCTTCGGATAAATCGAAGGGATAATCAATATAATGATCAGTAAAGTGGGCATTTTGCTCTGGATCAAGTAATTCAACTAGAACACCCATAATTGTATTTAGAGCATCGTCAGCGACACGATCTATTTCATCTAGTAAAATAACTGGGTTTCTTGTTTGACACTGAGATAAAGCTCTAATAATAGCACCCGGTTCTGCTTCTGGGTGAAGACGACTTTGGCCACGTAAATACAAGGGATCACCTAAACCACCAAAGGGAATACGGATAAGTTTTCTCCCCATGACATCAGCAATTGATTTGGCCATGGTGGTTTTTCCAGTACCGACTAGACCAGTAAAAAGCAAAATAGGAGCACGAAAACTGACATCAGGATTACGATTTTTTTGGAGAGCCAAAACAGAAATGTATTCTAAAATTCTTTCTTTGACATCATCAAGACCAAAATGATTTTCGTTGAGTTTCTCGCTGGCAAAACGAAGATCTAAAATATCTTGGGATCGATTGTTCCAAGGAAGAGAAATTATCCAATCAATGTATTTTGAGGCTGTTTGGTAATAAGTCCAGAAGGTAGTTTCAGAGTGAGAATTTACCTCAAGTTGGGCAAACATTTCCTCAAGCTTGGCTTCCAAGCCATCAGGTAAATTGACACCTCCACTTTTGGCTTTTAATTTGGCAATGGCATCAGAAATAGTTAGTGTCGAATCCACAAGAAAAGTATACAGGAATTTTATCTTCCTCGGCGATTTCGATCTCCAAAGGAAGAGCGATTTTGACCACCGCTTGGGCTACCAAAATTTCTGAATGGAGGACGTGAACCCATGGGAGCACGAGGAGCTTCAGAAGGATCTCGAGGAACTCCGGGGTGTGCTGCTTTAAATTCTGGTGAGCTTAATTTTATTTGATGATTATCGTTAAATCCGGAGATTTTGACATTTAATTTGTCACCGACTTTGATAATGGAAGAAGGGTCACTTAGGAATCCCCCACTCATTTCAGAAACGTGAAGTAAAGCTTCACGACCGGGGAGGAATTCAACAAAGGCGCCATAATTTTCAACACGAGTGACAATGCCTTCGTAATCTTCACCAATTTGAACATCTTTAATCATACATTCAATTTCGTAGGCACAAGCATCAATTTTAGCTTGATCTATGGCGCAAATTGAAGCACGTCCATCGTCGTCAATATCAATTTGAACAGCAAATTTTTCCATTAAGGCTTTGATAGTTTTTCCACCAGAGCCAATAACCTCTCCGATTTTATCTTCTGGAAGAGTAACCATTTTTATTTTTGGAGCGTATTCGGATAATTGGGCTCGTGGAGCGGGCATAACAGAATCAATTTTGTCCAAAATTTGGAGACGAGCCTTGGTCGAAGCGACAAAGGTGTCGTTTATCATTTGCATGGAAAGACCCATTCTTTTGATATCGAGTTGAATTGCAGTAATACCACTACGAGTACCAGTAATTTTGAAATCCATATCACCACAGTGGTCTTCGATACCAGCTATATCAGTTAATAAAACATATTTACCATTATCATCGGAAACCATACCAATAGAAATGCCAGCGACTTTGTCCTTTATGGGAACACCAGCGTCCATAAGAGAAAGAGTGGAACCGCAGGTAGAAGCCATGGATGAAGAACCATTTTGTGACATAACTTCAGAGGTTAAAGTAATGGTATAAGGAAATTCTTCAATTGATGGAATGACCGGAACTAAGGCCTTTTCAGCAAGAGCACCGTGTCCAACTTCGCGTCTTCCAGGACGACCAAAGCGACCAGTTTGACCTGTGGAAAAAGGAGCGGCAGAATAATAGTGAAGATATCTTTTGGTGATTTCTCCGTTTGAATCTTGAAGATATTGCTGTTCGGCTAGAGAACCGAGAGTAGTAATTGTCAAGGCTTGAGTTAAACCACGTTGAAAAAGGGCGGAACCATGGGTGACAGGAAGAACTCCCGTCTCGATTTCTAAAGGTCGAATTTCATCAAAAGTTCTTTTGTCATAACGGGTACCTTTTAGAGTAGCTTCTCGCAAATATTGACGCACGAGTAGATCAACAGATTCAATGACTTGATTTTCCTCAACTTCTTCAGCTTTAATTTTGGCTTCAAAAGCCTCTTTAACTTTTTCTTTTATTTTATCTTCGGCAGCTATGTGAGCCCCGTCAACACCATCCATCATGAATTGGGTTAGCTCTTTTTTTACCAAAGTTTCAACTTCAGCAATTAATTCCTTTGAGGGAGATAGTGGTTGATAATCAACTTTCTTTTTGCCGTACTTTTTAGCAAAATCAGATAATTGAGCATTAATTTCAGTACCAGTATCAAAACCAAGCTGCATGGCTTTTAAAACAGTGTCGTTGTCGACAATATTGGCATCAGCCTCAATCATATTGATACCTTCAGAGTCTTTACAGACAAGAAGATCTAAGGTGGATTTTTGAAGCTCTGAAATCGTGGGGAAGACGGTTAACTCACCTTCATTTGTACCAACACGAACAATAGAAACTGGACCATTAAAAGGAATATCTGAGAGCATCAAGGCAGCAGAAACAGCAGTAAATGCGGGAATAACGACATCGTTTTCTTTGTCATTACTTAAAACTGTGGCAATAACTTGAACTTCATATTTAAAATCAGAGGAAAATAAAGGACGAATTGAGCGGTCAATGATTCGACCAAAAAGAATGGCAGTATCGGAAGGGCCGCCTTCACGCTTTATCCATTTACCACCTTTGATTAAACCACCAGCATAAAGTTTGTCGGCAAATTCAACAGAAAGGGGAAAATAATCCTTGGTTTTATCAACTTTTCCTAAGACAACAGTGGCTAAAACAACTGTCTTACCCATTTGGGCCGTAACAGCTGCGTTGGCCTGAGGGGCCAATTGACCAGTTGTAAGTGTAATTTTTTTGTTACCAATAACGATATCGACAGAATTTTTTGCCATGATGAATTAAATAAATATAAATTGATTATAGAGTAATACGAGACACTTATTTCTTAAGGTTTAGGCCCTTAACAATCTTGCTATATCGCTCTTCATTGTGAATAGAGAGATATCGAAGCAAACGTCGACGTTTGGCGAGTTTACTTAATAAACCTCTTTTGGCGGGGGAATCGTGCTTGTTTTCACCTAGATGACCTTGGAGTTTTTCAATTTCTTTTGAAAGAATCGCAACTTGGATTTCTGGAGAACCTGTATCACCCTTAGCTTGGGCGTATTTTGAGATAATCTCGCTTTTTTCTTCGGTAGTTAATGCCATGTAATTATTTGGCTATTTGTCGGTAATTTATAATATTTTGGAATGGCTCCCAAAAAACCGATTTAATAGTCAGGAAAGGATTATAGCACAAAATTACTTTTTTGGTTGAAATTTATCAGGCTCAGTACACATAACGTTTGAAAGGATTCCATAAGCATCGTCATAACATCCCATTTTTCCATACTGAATATTTCCACTAGGTTTTTCTCGTTTTATTATCGATGCAGTCATGCTTGCTTCATTTCCATCTGTTGTGATATCGGGATGAAAAAGATTACAATCACCACAAGTTCTTGGAGAAAACTCTTGTAATTTTTGACAAGAGTCATTTCCAACTCCCAAACCATCAACTGAACAAAGACGTTGACCTTTTCCAGGAAGACCATTAAAAGCCAGTTGAGATAGCATTTGATCAGGATCAGTGGCGTTAATTGGAATTTCTGGTCTAATAGGGACAAAACTGTTACATTGTCCACAGAAAGGGCCTTTATTCTGTTTCGAGATAGAAAAATTTTTTCTATTTTCTTTTAAATCACGCATATTTAGGCAGTAGGAGTAGGATTGGGTTTGTTGGAACCTGACACAATACCACCGGATTTTTCAATGTTTTCAATTGGAGTTGGCTCTTCGGGCATTGATAAAGTCTCTTCAGGTTGAGTGGCACGAAGACAAATTGCTCCGGCTTCAAAAGTTTCCGGAGAGACATTGACACTAAAAGACTGAGTAGCAACACGAAGACCGATTAAAAGATCCTTTCCGGAATCAATATCTAAATTTAGGCCAAGCATGGGCAATAAAAAGGTAAAGATTTCAGAAAAGGGAGCATCTGGGTCAAGCAAAGTGGCTTTTGCCCAGGTTTTATTGACTTGTGCGGGTGTGATTAAAACCCAATTCCCTTCGTTGACCATAGAGGCGGCAGCACCTAAAGCTGTCTCATCACCAAGCATAAAGCAGACGTCAGCACTGGAACCATTGTTGTTGATAAGAATTTGATTGCTTTCAACCTTAGCGGCACCTGATTTGGTTTTTACAACCAAATTTAGATGGCCACCATCATCGTTGTAAGAAACAGCTTCAATTTGATCAATAGGATAATCAAGAGAAACAACGAGGTTAGAATTGGTGACGGTATCAACCATCAGCTCTAAACCACTTAGTTTGGAATAATTTTGATCAGTTTTTTGGGGACAAAATACTTTAACTTCTTTTCCTTGTTTTTTTAAGGAAAGAGCCAAGGCAAGAGCAGCACCAACACTGTCAACTGATAGAGTTGGAACAGCGATAAGAGCGCTTTTAGCGTTATCAACGAGAGTTTTTATTTCAGAAACGTTATAATTTTTCATATTTGTCCTGCTTACAAATGAATGATTATTGGTTAAGTTTGATTCTAACAAAGAGGTATTAAACCTGTTCATTTAGAATTCTTATAGGCTATTATAACATCTCCTACCTTAAAGTCAACATAGGGACGGAAAGTCATACCACAATCGTGTCCGACCTTAACTTTTTCGACAATGTCTTTGGCTTGACGGATACCCTCAATCTGAGTGTTTTTGATGATTTTTTCATCTCTCATTAAGTGAACGGTGTCGTTTTTTGTCATTTCACCTTTGGTTACTTTTACCCCTGCTATACGGACTTTTTCGATTTTAAACTCGGCGATAATTGTCCCCTCACCAATGATTGTATCTTCGATAGTTGGGTCAAGCATTTTAAGTACTTGGGCTTGAATGTCTTCGATAATTTCATAAATAATTTTTGATTCAAAAATTAATACTTTTTCGTTATCAGCAAGGTTTTTGATGGTTTTACTAACAGGAACATTAAAAGCAAAAAGTTCAGCATGACTTGTTTTTGCGGCAATTATGTCATTGTCGTTGACAGGACCCACGCCGGTATAAATCAGGTTAACATCGTCACTTAAACTGTTTTTTAGAGCTTCTAGAGTTCCTTCAACGTCTGCTTTGACAACAATATTAAGTTTTGGAACATCGGGGTCAACGTTTACTTTTGTCTCAGGTGCTTTGACAATAATATTTTCTAGGGGTTGACTGGCAACTCTGGCCCCAACACAGGGGACTTTTTCAAAACCTAGAATTTCTACTGGAGTACTGGGATAGGCTTCTTTTATGTTTTTTCCCTTTGAATCAAGTAGAGCTTTAACTTTTCCAGATATATTTTCAGCAAAAATCTGGTCACCAAGTTTTAAAATACCCTTTTTTACTATTACTGAGGCAACTGGACCACGGGTTGTATCAAGCTTTGATTCAACAACTACTGCCTCAAGTGGGGCATCGGATTCATCTTTTAGTTCCATTATTTCAGCATTAAGGAGGATTAAATCCAAAAGCTCATCAATTCCAGCTCCAGTTTTTGCGGAAACTGGAACCACCGCAATTTGACCACCATATTCTTCGGGGGTTAAATCCATCTCTACTAATTGACCCTTAACCATTTCTGGTTGTCGAGTCTCTAAATCATATTTTGTTAAAGCCACAATTACAGGGAGATTAGCTTTTTTGATTTGATTGATACACTCTTTGGTTTGGGCCATTACACCGTCAGTGGCGGAGATTACCAAGACAACAATATCGGTCGAATCGGCTCCGCGAGCTCTCATGGCGCAAAAGGCAGCATGTCCTGGGGTATCGATAAAAGTAATTAAACCGGATTTTCCGTTTTTTAACTTTACTTCAGTCTGATATGAATTGATGTGTTGAGTTATGCCACCGGATTCCTTGAGTGCCACATTGGCATTACGGATTTTATCAAGAAGTGTAGTTTTGCCATGATCAATATGACCCATGACGGCGACGATAGGCGGACGATATTTGTTTGCCGGATTTGTAATCATAATTTTATATTTTTGTCATTGCGAACGTAATCGTGAAGCAATCTTTAAAAATAGATTGCTTGGTCGCTTGCACCCTCGCAATGACGGGTGCAAAGACTTTTATTTCTTGGTAGCACTGACTTTGATGTCAGTATCGGTTAACATCCCAGCCAAACGAACATTTTCTCCCCCTGAACCAATGGCAAGAGCTAGTTGTTCTTCTGGAACTTCAACGACAGCCAAATTTCCTTTTAGGGAGATTACTTTGACATCAGAAGCCGGTGATAAAGCGTTGATAATAAATTGAGTTTGATTTTTGGCAAAAGCGACGACATCAACCTTTTCTTCAGCGGGAAGTTCACTTAAAACTGATTGAATACGAGAACCTTTTTGACCAATACATGAACCAACGGGATCAATACCGTTTTGAGAACTGGAAACAGCAATTTTGGTTCTTTGGCCAGCTTCTCTGGCAATCTTTTCCACAACAACGGTGCGATTACCAACTTCTGGTACCTCACGGGCAAAGAGTTGTTCGATGAATTCTGGGTCACGTCGAGAAAGAACAATGTCTTTTCTACCTGTATTTTCATCTTCTCGAACTTCTTTAATTAAAAACAATTTTTTGGCACCAATGCTTAAAGACTCATTTCTGATTTGTTCTTCTTTTAAGAAGACTCCTTCAGTTTTACCGATACCAACAGTCATTTTATATGGATCGATTCGAAGAATTACGCCAGCAATAAGAGAGCCAATTTTTTGTCGATATTCAGAAACAATGGTATCTCTTTCTACTTCGTGAATTTTTTGATCGATTACTTGTTTGGCAGTCATGGCGGCAATACGACCAAAACCGGGAGGAGTAACATTGGTTCTTTTTTCTCCATCTAGCTGAAAAATAGCAAATGATCCCGATTCGGGAGCTAAATCAACTTCAAACAGAGTATCTTCAGGTACTAAAACACCATGTTCTTTTTGATCTCTTTTGTATGCCGAAATTAAACCTTGTTCGATGGCATCAATAATCTCTTGGGGATTGATATTTCTTTCCCCAGCAATTTGAGCTACAGCAGCAGCAAATTCTGTTTTTGGTAGTCTTTTTATATCCATGTTTCTCCTTTTGGTAAAACAAAAATGGGGACACACCGGCCCCCATTCCGAATACCACAGATTAATTGGGATATTATAGCACTAAATAGCTTAAAAACCGATACTTATAATCCGAGTTCTTTTATAAGTTCCTTTTGTTTACTGGAAAGATGAGAGGGAATCACAACATTTAGTCTTATGTAAAGATCGCCAACTCCATAACCACTAACATCTTTTATTCCTTGTCCACGAAGCCTGACGAGAGTGTTTGGTTGAGTACCTGATTTTACGCGAATTTTTAATTTATCACCTAGGGTGGGAACTTCGATAACATCACCTAATATAGCCTGTGATAAGGTTATATTTTGTATTACATAAACATCATTCCCCTCTCTTTTGAAAATCTTATCGGGTTGTACATCGACATATAAATTAAAATCATGAAATCTGATTCTTTGGCCATCATCAACACCGGCGGGTATTTTTATCTTTTTCTTGTGACCATCAATGTTTACTTCTTTTTCACAGCCATGAGCGGCATCTAAAAAAGAAATTTGAATTTTGTAAGTTGGTATTTGATGACGCTGTTGACCACCAAAATTAAAACTCGTACCACCGCCGAAAAATTGTTCAAATATGTCAAAAGGGTTACTAAACCCACCAAAATCAAAATCTGCACCCTGACCACCGTTTTGACTTTGCCAAGTAAAGTTAAAGGGGCCATTTTGTTGAGTATAGGTATGACCTCCAAAATTCCCAGCGTTAGGATCGAAAGCAGCATGACCAAATTGGTCATAAGCAGATTTCTTCTCAGAATTGCTTAAAACTTCATAAGCTTCGTTGATTTCTTTGAATTTTTCCTCGGCTTCGGGAGATTTATTCCTGTCGGGATGCCAAGCCATGGCTTGTTTGCGATAGGCAGACTTTATTTCCTCTTTTGAAGCGCCTTTGTTTACACCTAGTGTTTCATAAAAATCTTTTTTCATTTTAGATGTCTATTATATCCAAACAAGATTGCCACGTCCTCCGATAAATATCGGAGGACTCGCAATGACGTTTTTTTTATTTAACGACCTCGCCTTCTTCTGGTTCGAGGTTGCCCTTGGCACCATCTTCTTTTGGGGTTTCAGGCTCAGGGGTTGATTGATCAGATTTGTTAGCATCAGGCTGACCATAGACAGCTTGGCCGATGACTTGAAGTATTTGATTTAGCTCTTCAACAAATTTGTCATATTCGTCTTTTCTGGCATCTTCTTTACTTAAGAGTTTTTTACCCTCTTTTATCTTTTCTTCAATTTTTTCTTTATCTTCAGGTTTTACTTTGTCAGCAAAATCTTTAAGAGTTTTTTCACCGTTAAAGATGGTGGCATCAAGACGATTTTTGCTTTCGACTAAATCATGCTTTTCAGCATCTTCGCGTGCATGCATCTCAGCATCATTTTTCATTTTTTCGACTTCGTCGTCTGTTAAGTGGGTCGCATTTTGAATAGTAATTTTTTGTTCTTTATTGGTGCCTTTGTCTTTGGCAGAAACTGAAAGAATTCCATTACTATCAATATCAAAGGTAACTTCAATTTGAGGAGTACCACGAGGGGCTGGGGCTAGACCATCGAGTATAAAACGACCAAGTGATTTGTTGTCATTGGCCATGGGTCGTTCACCCTGGAGGACGTTTATTTCAACTTGTGGTTGATTGTCAGAGTAGGTCGTAAATATCTGAGATTTTTTGGTAGGTACGGTCGTATTTCTCTCAATTAGAGGAGTACGAACACCTCCAGCCGTTTCGATACCTAGGGTTAATGGAGTGACATCCAAAAGAACAATGTCTTTGACTTCTCCCGTCAAAACTGCTCCTTGAACTGCGGCGCCAATAGCAACTACTTCATCTGGGTTGACGGTGGTATTGGGATCACGACCAAAAAAGGTTCTAACGACTTCAACCACCTTTGGCATTCTAGTCATACCTCCGACCATAACGACATCAGTGATATCTGATTTGGGAATACCAGAATCTTTCAAACATTTTTCTACTGGTTCAATGGTTTTTTGAATTAAATCATCAACCATTTTCTCTAGTTCAGATCGAGTGAGTTTTACGGTCAAATGCAGGGATTCTTTGTCTTTTTGAGTTATAAAGGGAAGATTTATTTCTGTTTCACCGGTTGAAGACAATTCAATCTTAGCTTTTTCGGCAGCTTCACGAACACGTTGAAGTGCTTGGGGATCTTTACTCAAGTCAACACCGTGTTCTTTTTGAAAATTTTCAAGAAGCCAAGCGGCAATACGATGATCAAAATCATCACCACCTAAAAAGGTATCACCATTGGTAGCTTTAACTTCAAAGACACCATCACCAATTTCTAAAATTGAAATATCAAAGGTACCACCACCAAGATCGTAAACAGCAACTAGACCTTTTTTCTTTTTATCTAATCCATAAGCTAGAGCTGAAGCGGTTGGCTCATTTACAATTCTTTTGACGTTAAGACCGGCAATTTCTCCAGCTTGTTTGGTGGCTTGACGTTGAGAGTCATCAAAATAGGCAGGGACGGTAATGACAGCATCAGTTATTTTTTCTCCAAGATATCTTTCGGCATCGGCCTTAGCTTTTTGAAGAATCATGGCTGATATTTCTTGGGGAGTATATACCTTACCATCAATTTCGACGGCGGCCATTTTGTCCTTACCAGCGACAATTTTATAAGAAGCAATTTTTTTGGTTTTTTCAACTTCAGGATCATCAAAACGGCGACCCATAAGTCTTTTGATACTAAAGATGGTGTTGCTAGGGTTGAGAACCATCTGTCTTTTGGCTAGATCACCGACTAATTTTTTGACAGGTTCAACAATAGAAGGAATGGTATTTCTACCCTCAGCAGTTAAAATAACTTTTGGGGTACCACCTTCCATAACTGATACACAGGAGTTGGTTGTACCTAAATCTATACCGATAATTTTGGTTGATGTTACTGACATATTTTTATTTTTTAAATTATTAATTATTAATTGATTAATTAAGATTGCTTCGCTTCGCTCGCAATGACGGGCTTTTTGCCAACGGTAACTTGGGCGGGACGAAGACAGCGGCCATTTAGTAAATAGCCCCTCTTTTTAACTTCAACAACTATTTCCTCTTTACCCTCAACACTTTGAAGACATTCCATAAGTTCGGGATTAAATTTTTCCCCATTAGCTTTTATTTCTTCCAAACCTTGAGTTTTTAGAACTGATTCAAAACGATCAATGGCCATTTTTAATCCAGCATCAGGCAGATGTTGATAGGCAAGTAAAAAGTCGTCTAAAACACCAAGCATTTGGGAGACAAATCCTGAAATGGCAAGGGTGGCAAAAAATTGATGTTGTTCTTCTTGTCGTTTTTGCAAATTAGCATAATCAGCCAAGGAACGAGTTAATTTTTCATTTAATTCCTTGATTTGGTCTTCCATTTTAAGGATTTCGGGCACAAGATTAGTTTTATTTTTAGTTTTTTTGGTAACCATATTAATTTAAATTAACGGGTAATAGTAGAAATTAAATCAGCAAAGTAATCGACAACTGGTATTACTACCTGATAATGAACCCTAGCGGGTCCAATGACTCCGACAATGCCACGGTGGGGACCAGCTTGATAGGTCTGATAAATAAATCCGCAAGGCTCAAGATGTTCCATACCTAAATCTTCACCAACAAGAAGATGAATTAATTGAGATGAAGGTTCTTCGGTGTTTACCCCTGCCTTACTAATAATTTCAAACCAAAAGTTTGGATTGTCTAAAAGTGAAAGAACAGTTTTAGTAACATCGATATTATAAAACTCCGGTTCTTCCAAAAGATTGGAGGCACCATAACTAAAAATTGAACCTTGATCGGTGGTCGCAATAGCCAAGGAACGAGTTTTTTGAGCTAATTCACGAGTGGTTTCTTTTAAGAGTTTCTCAAACTCGTTTCGATATCCCCAGACTTTTTCCTTGACGCCAATTTCGTCACTAACTGACATGTTTTTTGGAGTCATTAGATTTCGGACATAATACTTTAGCCCCATTGATGTGGGACAACGGCCTGCAGAAAGATGACCTTTTTTGAGAAAACCTAATTGGGTCAATGAGGCCATTTCATTTCTAATGGTTGCCGAGGAAATACCGAGATTGAATTTTTTTTCTAATGTTTCAGAACCGACAGGAAGGGCGGAATCAATAAATTCCTCGGTAATGCACTTTAGAATTTTAATTTGACGTTGGGTTAAATCAGCCATATTAGCAGTATAGTATACTGACTGCTAAGCACTGTCAAGGGGTAAGTGATAGTGGTTTGGAATCTTCTTCGATAGAAATTTTGTCGACAACTTTTTGTAGTTTTTTGGTACGGGCATTGTTGACTTCATCATACTGTTTATGGAGTGAATTGATGCGGTCGCCGATTTTTTCAAACTCTTCATTGTACTTTTCAAACTCGCTTCCAAAGACTTTTATTTGGGCGATAATAGAGCTAACATTTTTTTGAAAACGAAAATTTTCATAGGCTTGGCGGACCATGCGCAAAATTGCGGTAAAGGAAAAGGGTCCAGCAAAAACTATTTTTTTGCTAAAGGCCTCTTCTAAAAGACTGGGGAATTTTTCGTAGATAAAAGAGAAAATCATTTCGTTGGGGATAAATACAACGACAAAATCGACAGTATTTTCTTCGGGATTGATGTAATTGCGATTGCTGACATCATTAATTTTTTTCTTGACATCCTGTTCAAATAATTTGAGGTACTGAGTTTTTTGGGCGGGATCCTCAGTCTCACTCATCTTGGTTATATTGGAGTAGGGAAACTTGGAGTCAACATTGATTTTTGTTTTGTCAGGAAGATAGATAGTAAAGTCAGGACGACCCGAACCCTCACTTTCTTGTTTGGTGTATTGCTCACCAATGACAAAACCGATTTGTTTTAACAAATCTTCGGCAACTTTTTCGCCAAAGGCGCCACGCATTTGATTGTTGCTCAGAGTTTTTTTCAGACCTTCGGTAGAAACAGATAACTGCTCAGTAATTTTTCGACTGTTTTCAATGGATTCTTTGAGACTATTAAAAGAACCAATTCTTTCTTTATCGGAAAGTTCTAGTTTTGATTTAGTGGTTTCCAGCTCGTCATGGATTTGTTTGACCAATTTTTCGATGGCATCTTTTTTATTATTTAGATTGCTATCGATTTGTTGGGTTTTATCGTTTAATTTGTCGTTTGATTGCTTGACTAGAGTATCGATCGCTTTGGACAAATCAATTTCGTTGGGCTTATTCGTTTTTTGAAGATAGATGAAATACAAAACAGCAGCCAAAATTAGAACTAAGAGGATATAAACAAAAGTCATAATCTATTTTACCCCAGTCGTTCCAAAACCTCCTCGGTCAGATGATTCTAAATGGTCGACTTCGAGGAGTTCGATGGTTTCGGTTTTTTCGATGAGTAGCTGAGCCAGACGAGTTCCCTTCTCTATTTTTATCTCGTGGTCGGTATGATTGATAACGGCAAAATGAAGTTCGTCGTTGTCGCCACAATAATCCTGGTCAATTAGACCAATCCCATTGGCTGGAGTTAGACCTAGCTTTTGAGTAGAAGAACGGGACATTAAAATTGAATGGTACCCCTTGGGTACCTCGACAGCAATATTTAAGGGGATGATGGTCACTTGATGAAGAGGGACAACAACGTCAACCCGACTACACAAATCAAAGGCAGCAGCACCGGCGGTTTTGTAAGAGGGAAGGGGGAGAGATTTATCGAAACGTTTTATTTTTACTTGCATGATATTTATATAATTTTATTAAACACTTTAAATAAATTTTCCACATTGGATTCATCTGTACTATTTTTTGGAACTATGCGAACGTGGAGAAAGTTATTAACTTTTTGTAAAGGCGTCCAAACCACACCCCAACCTGAATTATTAATAGATTCAACTGTTGCGAGATGAATATGGTCTCTCCTGTCTGATTCTTTTTGAAAAACATGTTTTGAAAGGTTGTTTATTGATGATTTGTCAACACTATTTTCAAAAAATATAAAGGCTGACTTTCCAGGTCTATCATAGGTTACAACACCTGTAGAGGTAGTAACTGTAATTAAATCAGCATCACCTCTTTGAATTGCAAATCTTCTTAACTTTAATTGTCCGTTTTCGAGAACACCAATTTTTACATTCTGATCAAGGATCGGTTGGCAGGGGAGAAGTGAGCGTTGAAATCCATCTCCATACCTCATTTCAAAGCTTAAGGTATCTATCTTATATGGTAAAGTCGGATTTAAACTGATTCTCTCGCTCATTTAAAATATCTATCAAACAAATAATGGAGGTGGTCTTTGTCTTCACATTTAGAATTGGGGGTAAAATCAAGGGATTTTATTTTTTCAAAAACCTCAATTATCTGAGATTTTAGTTTTATAACATCTTCCTCGGTCAGAGAATAGGTTTTTCTGACAAACATATTCTTATTATTTTTTTCAATAAAATCGATAGTGCCGGAAACTACTTCATAAGGAAAGGCCTTGGCTTCGGAACAGAGTAATTTATAAAAAACTAATTGACGAAAATAATCTCCTTCGGGACTTAATTCTTGATATTTAGAGTCAGGTTTACCGGTTTTGTAATCAACAACATTGACCTGATTTCCGGTCAAAAATTCTATTTTGTCGATTTTACCTGTCAAGGGAATATCGTCCATACGAACGTTGAGAGATTTAAAGTCATGCTCGCTTAAACAGCGGCCATTAAAATCATTTTTGTAATACTCATAATAGTCGGTTAAAACTTGATGTCCATGGTAAAGTAAATCTTGAAAATCATTTTTTGATAGATTTTCTCGTTTTAAATTTAGATCAAAAATTGAAAGAAAGCGTGAAAGAGGAATGAGTGTGTTTTCTTTTTTATAGATTTCCGAAAGATAGGCTAGGGCGCCATGAACACTGGTTCCAAAGGATAATGATTTGGTCTTGGGATAGGGCAGTCTTAAAATTGTTTTAAAGAAAAAACAAAGAGGGCATTTGAGATAAGAGTTTAGATGAGTGATGTTAAAACGATAGTTAGTAGATAAATAGTTTTGAAGATAGGAAGATAAATTGAGAGATTGTAAAGTTAGGGTCACGGGATTAAATAAGGCAGTTAGGGCATTAGTTTCAATGGTGGAATCTGAATTAATTTTTTCTATTTGTTTTGGATTTATCTCACTGACAAATTGAGAAACTAATTGCTCGCGACGAGAGTCGTTGAAACGAGAATAGGTAATATAAATTTGTTTTTTGGCACGGGTTAGAGCAACATAAAAAAGACGACGATCCTCCTCAAGAGATTCGCTAGAGGCGAGGTCATAACGAAGAATTCCTAGAGGTAATTTGATAAGCGATCGATTTGAAGAAGAATCCCATTTTCCAGATAAAACTTTTATTAAAAAAACATGTTCGAATTCTAATCCCTTGGCCTTATGAACAGTCATCAGACGGAGGCTTTGCTCGACTTCAGAGATAAGAGCTGAAGAATTTAGGGAGATGTTATTTTCAAAAAGTAGGTCGAGTTTTTTGACCCAGGAAAATAAATCGGTTTTGTCAGTAGCCAAACTTTGTTTGAGATGTGAATAGAGAGTGTTTAGTTGTTTTAATAGTGATAAATTGCCGATTTTTAGGATATATGGCAAATAATTAAATTTACGGATAATATAATTAAATAACTCATCGGCAGGAAGATTTTCAGATTTCTTTTGGACTTTGGTGATACGGAGAGTAAAGTTTTTAATTTTTTTGATAAATTTGGGGGAAAATTTATGTTTGATCAAAAATTCTTTGTCAAAAATAGCCTCGGAGAGAGTTAGATTACTTTTAGAAATAGAGTGAAAAAGCCTGTAAAGATTGAGAGGTTTTAAATTTATGAAATTAAAGGAAAGAACATGGAAAAGGAGAGTGTCGTCGGAGGGAGAGGCTAAATATTTTAAAAGAGTGAGAAGCTGTTGAATTTCTAGAGTCTCCAAGATGTTGATAGCGTCAGAGCGGAGATAGTGAAGATTGTTTTGAGAGAGATATGGAAGTAAGTCGTTGACGTCAGTATTGTTTCGATAAAGAATGGCAATGTCACTAGGAGTTACTCCCCCGTCAACTAATTTTTTTATTTTGCTGGCCACCCAGTAATTTTCTTCAACAGGCGAATTGGCAGCAAAAAGATTGATGGGGTCGGGGTCATAGGTACTTACTGATTTTAGTGATTTGTCAAGATTACCGATATATTGGGTAATTCGACTTTGGTTGTGATTGATAACTTCCTGAGACGAGTCAAGAATTAGCTGGTGACTGCGGTAGTTGTTTTTGAGAACAATAAGTTTTAAATTTTTTTGATATTTTTGATAAAAGGTATAGACGTTTTCGATACTAGCACCTTGAAAACGATAAATAGACTGATCATCATCACCGACTACAAAAAGATTGGGGTTACTTTGCTGCCTAGTTAATAAATTCAATATTTCCATTTGGGAAGAGTTGGAATCTTGGAATTCATCGACTAGTAGATATTGATAAATTTCTTGGTATTGGGAGAGCAACTCGGAATGAGTTTGCAAAGCTAAAATAACCCATATAATCATGTCTTCATAATCGTAGAAACCGCGGGTTTGAAGAGTTTGTTGATAACTTTGATATATATTTGATAAATCGCGAAGCTTAGGGAGATTGTTGTTTAGACTTTCAATAAAGTCTTTGATATTTTTTTTGAGTTCAGAGAGAGTGCAGATTTCGGAGGTATAAAGATTTAAGAAATATTGAAGACGAACACGGTAGAGAGGATTGATTTTGGGACTATTACAAAGGTCAGTAATCAGGGTAGTAATTTCAGAGGAGGCTTTGGCGGTGGCGCGGATGGCAGTCAATTTGTCAACTAAAGGTAGGGCTAGAACTATAAAATCGGCAGCAAATTTTATTAGTTCGTTAAAACGGGTGGTGGAAATATTTTCTTTTTTGAGGGTCGAAAGAGAGGATATAATTTCTTTTTGGTAAAAGTAGGTAAAGTTGAGGTTTTTTAGGGGACTTTTGCTTGGTAACTTATCAATTAGGGAACGGATGATTTCGATTTGAGTTATATCATCAATAGCCTCAGATTCGAGAGTAGATTTTAAAAAATATTCAGGATGATCCCTGATAATCGAATTACAAAAACCATGAAAGGTGGAAATACGGACATTGTAAGCAGGAGAACCGATAATATTTATCAAACGCTCACGCATATTGAGAGCGGCATTTTCAGTAAAGGTAAGACAGAGAATATTGCTGGGATTGATTTGGGTTTCACTTAATATTTTACCGATTCTTAGGGTAATGGTTTGAGTTTTACCTGTACCGGCACCAGCAATGACCATGACGGGACCCTCAATAGTATCGACAGCAAGTTTTTGTTCGGGGTTAAGTTTTTTATATTCAGAATCGAAGTTGATAGCCACTAAGGTATTTTAGCTAAAAAAGTGACTATTTATAAAACTTATTCCGCGCGCAGTGGTTTATTAAAGCATCCTCAAGTATTTAATACAGACAATGGCAGCAAACATGACAATGAAAAACAGACTTAGGGTAAAACCTGAGAGATTGCTGCTACTTTGTGTCTTTCTGGTAACTGTTTTTCTGGGGGCAGATTTTTTTGATTTCATATAAGTAAATATTAATTAATTATTATCAGTATAGACAATAATCAAGGTGAATGAAAAGGGGGGAATTTAGTGTTTTTTAGAAAGAAAGAGTTGACAACAACGATGAATAAAATTTATTTGGTGGTCGGCAATATTTTCAGGTAATTTTGAAAGGGGAAAAAGGTGTTCTTTGGCTGAGTCATACTCAACCTCTTGGTAAAAAACAGGTTTTGACTCTGGTCCACGGCGAACTTGTTGGGTGAGATGACCAACATAGACTGCTTCTCCAAGCAATTTTATCCCTTTCATTTCGCCATTTTTAAGACGTTCATATGCTTTTGCGGGCATACCCCACTGGTCAGTTTCACTCATATCATCGGCTAGAAGACAGGTACCTGGGACATGAAAAAGATTTGGCCACCAAAGATCGTCGGGACCCCGATTAAAAAGAACAACGTTTACCTCTCCTTGGTCGTCAAGGCAAAGAGGGACAACTTCAATGGTGACGGTGACTTTAAGGCGAGTAAATTCGACAAAGAGATCAAAAGGGATATACCCACTTGAGGATAACTTTTTTAACTTAATCGCAATTTCTTTTATTTCGATATCTGTTAGGGTGTCCTTGGTCATAGATAATTTTTAGGCTAGGAGTTTTTCTAAAATTTCTTTCCCTGTCTGTGGGTTTGCTGACCCCTTTGACACTTTCATCAGTTGGCCGACGAGAAAGCCGATAGCTAGGGGATTTTTGCGATAATCCTCGACAGCTTTGGGATTGGCTTCAATCACCTCTTTGGCAAAGGTTTCCAGGGCACCAGTATCGGAAACCTGGATTAAGTTATTATCTTTTGCATATTTTTCAGCATCTTCATCAGTTTCATATACCACTACAAATAATGTTTTAGCAACACTGGATGAAACAACATTGTTAGATAACATTGTGACAATTTTTAGGGCTTGGTCTGGTTTAAACTTTTCTTTTTCAATTTCTTTACCTTCTTTGTTTAAGTGCTCTTTTAATCCATTTACATATAAATTTGCAAGTTTTTTAATATTCTGTTTATTATCTCCAAAAACTTTAATTCCATAATCAAAAACTTCCGCAGTATTAATATCTTCAGCAATTAAACTAGAATCATAACCGGAAAGACCGTAATTTTCCATATATCTGTTTATTTTTTGTTCAGGAAGCTCAGGGAGAGTTGCACGTATGGCTTCAATTTGTTCTTTGGTGAATGATATTGGAGGAATGTCGGGCTCGGGGAAATAACGATAGTCAGCACTTCCCTCTTTTTCGCGCTGTAAAAAAGTCTGGTTTTTATCGGCATCCCAACCTCTTGTCGTTTTATTAGTAGAATCTTTAGCAATTCCATCAGATTGATAGGCATCTATTTGACGCTTTATCTCGTAATTTATAGCGTTCATTACGCCTGTTAAGGAAGCGACATTTTTGATTTCAGCCAGGGGAGTATAGACAACTTCCCCACTATCGGTTTCAATTTTGACATTGACAGTTGGTTCACAACGCATAGAACCTTTTTCAATATCAGCATCGGAAACACCAATATATCGGATAATTTGCTGGAGTTTGTTTAAATATTTTTTGGCTTCCTCGGCAGAAATTAGGTCCGGTTCAGAAACAATTTCAACAAGAGGAACACCGGAACGGTTGAAATCTAGAAGAGTCGAGCCTTCAATATGAACTGACTTACCAGTATCTTCCTCCATGTGGGCGCGATTTATTCTAATTTCATGACCATCAATATCAATTTTTCCATTGATAGAGAAAGGTTTTTGAAGCTGGGTTATCTGATAACCCTTGGCTAGATCTGGATAAAAATAATTTTTTCTTTCAAAAAAAGACTCTTGGTTAACAGAACAACCCAAGGCCAGCCCTAGTTTAATACACCACTCACAGGCAGTTTTGTTGGGAATGGGGAGAGCTCCAGGGAGACCAAGACATACAGGACAAGTGTGAGTGTTGGCTTCGACATGAAAATGGTCGGCACTACAACCACAAAACATTTTCGATTTAGTTTTTAGTTCGACGTGGACTTCTAGTCCAATGATGGGGGTAGTTTTCATAGTTTTGGCCTTTGTAAATGAAAATCAGTATTGTCTTCAAATAATTTAGCGATTTGATAGACAAGGTCTTCACGACGTTGAGGAGTAATAATTTGAAGACCTATAGGTAGACCAATTTTGTCAAAACCACATGGAATAGAAATACCTGGTAATCCGGCAATACTTGATGGTTCAACCAACATGTCCTGAATTTCTCCAAACATCGACTGACCTTCGGTGGCACCTCTTTTTAAAGCCGTTGTGGGAGAGACTGGACCAATAATAGCGTCAACTTTTTTAAACTGATTGTCAAAATCACGACAAATTAGGGTGCGAACTTTTTGGGCTTTTAGATAAAAGGCATCATAGTAACCAGCTGACAAGGAATAAGTCCCCAACATTATTCGACGTTTAGCTTCCTGTCCAAAAAAGCTACGGTCATGACCATAACGGATACCATCAAAACGGGCTAAATTGCTGGAAACTTCAGAGCGCTGCAAAATTGTGTAGACAGCAATCGAATATTTAGGATCTAAAACATCAGTTAACTCAATTACCTCGGCACCAAGTTTTTTGAGAGTCTCGACAGCGCTCAAAACAGCTTCTTTGACTTCTGACTGAGTCTCCTTTGGGAAGTAACAAGTAGGTAAACCAATTTTTAGTCCATTTAGATTTTTCCTAAGTCCAGGTCTAACCCACGGGGCTTCGTCAATTGAGGTGGCATCGTGAACATCGCTACCCGACATTATTTCTAAAAGGGAGGCGGCATCATCAACAGTTTTACAAATTGGACCAGGGGAATCAGTACTCGATTTCATGGCAATAACACCGAAGCGCGAGACTCGACCATAGGTTGGTTTAAAACCTACTACACCACACCAGGAAGCGGGCTGACGAATAGAACCGGCGGTTTCAGAACCAATAGAAATAATAGTTTCGTCAGCAGCCACAGAGGCAGCAGAACCACCACTGGAACCACCGGGGAGATGCTCTGTATTCCATGGGTTTAATGTCGGACCATAATCAGAGGTTTCGGTGCTAGAACCGTGAGCCCAAGCATCTAGATTTGTCTTACCGATAATAATGGCCCCAGCGTTTTTTAATTTAGTAATTGCAGTAGCGTCATAGTGGGCCTTGTATTCGTCTAATACTTTTGAGGAGGCTGTGGTACGAAGTCCGGCGGTTAAATAGTTATCTTTTACTGAAATAGGGATGCCACCAAGAGGTAAAGTGATATCAGCGGTTTGAGCCTGTTTTAAGGCATCTTCTGAAGTAACCGTGACAAAAGAGTTTAATTTATTATCAACTAATTTGATTCGGTCTAAACAAGATTGGGTTAACTCAAGGGCGGTAAATTTTTTGGATTTTAAACCCTCTTTTGCCTCGGACAATGTTAATTTATTTAAATCTGTCATTTGTTTTTATTAATTGTGGGGGCGGTTTTAAAGTAACCATTGTTAGTGTTTTCTGCCTGTGATAGTGCCAGTTCTTGAGATAATGAATCTGTTACAACATCATCTCGCAAGACATTGCTTTTGTTGTTTACCTGAAAGGTGGGAGGGACATTGTCGGTATTTAATTCTTTTAGAACTTCAACATATTCGGCAGCTTGAGCCAACTGGTCTTTGATGTAAGTTTCCTCTGGTTTTATCTCGAGACGAGACAGCTTGGCTGTGTGCTGGAAAACGGCATCAGTAATTTGCGAGTTAGACATAGTGTATTTTATATTAAAAAAGCTCCTATTGAGGAGCTTTGTTTTTTGACAGACAAAATTCCCCTAGGAGAAGTTTTGATTATTGGTTCCAAAAAACATTGAATGATTATAACAAATATTTTAATTTCTGAGGACTGAAGCCTTGAGCCTAAGTAATTTCCAACGTAATTTATCGACAAGATTATAAGCTTTGTATAGTCGAGGATTAACTACTAGGTCGTAAGTACCCACAAATTGGACTAAATTTCCTCCATATCCTTGTTTAAATCGGTGAAAGCCAAAACCTTGCTGTGAAGCATTGGCGTCTGGACCAAGACAACCCCACATATCAAAGGTTTTAAGACTTAGGGATTGACCATATTTTATGGCTTCCCACATTAAAAGGGTGGGGGCCATAACTTCGCGATGGAGATCAAGGGAGGCTCCATATGGATAAAAAAGTCTGTCTTTTAACTTAAACAACATAAAGGCAGCTATAGTTTCACCCTGAAAAGAGGCTAGAAATATTTCTACCATCCCTGTTGATTTTAGTATGGACCATTGGCGACGATGATAGTTTTCAGAATGTAAATAAAAACCCTGACGTTTGGTGGTATCAAAAAGTAGCTTTAAATATGTTTCAAAATCTTTGTCCTTTGTTGAGTGAGTAATGGTTACTCCATGTCGATTGGCAATTTTGATATTGTAGCGGGTTTTTTGTGACATTTCAGCCAATAATTCCTCCTCACTTTTTTTTAGGTCGATAATAAAAGAGTGGGGGTAAAAGGCAACCTTGGGTGAAGTAACAAAATTTGGGTAATTTAGGAGAACACTTTTATTTTTTAGAAGTTGGTATTTGTTGTCGTATATTTTCTCAATATCATCAGGTTCAAATTTGACAAAAATGGCGTTTTCTTTTTCGGCAATTTTCCTGACATTTTCAACCATGTCATTATCGATGGCTGGACCACGGAGAAGGGTGCCGATGGTAAAGTTGGTATGGGGAACTCGATGAAAAGAAACCATGTAGACAGAGACTAATTTTTGTTGATCAAAAACACCAAGACGATAAACTTTGTGACCTTGAGCTTCTTGAAATTCACCCCATTCCCAAGTTTGGACAGGATGGGAAACCACTCGAGAATAAGAGGTTTTTTCTTCGTTATATAAAATACGGGTGATCATTGATTGATTATATTCTAACCTAATAAATATCGGGGTCGTAGACCAAATCAGAATTTGAATCTTGTTTTGTAAAACGATGTTGATGACGATAATCGTGAGTTACCTCGGAGATTGACTCATATTCAAGTAAATCTTTGGGAATATCAAAAAGAAAACGAGAGGCTTCATTTAGCGATGATTTACCAAAAAAAAGACGGCGAGAGGCATAGGTAATATAAAGTAATTCTTTGGCTCGAGTTATGCCAACATAACAAAGCCGACGTTCTTCTTCGATATCAGAATCTTCAACCATTGAACGAGAATGAGGCAATATCCCCTCTTCAAAACCTACTAAAAAGACGACTTCAAATTCTAATCCCTTACTACTGTGGAGGGTCATCAGTCTCACACCATTTCTATTTTCCTTCTTTTTATTTTTTTCTTGAAGAGAGTATTCCTGTTGGACAAGGGCGATATTTTCAAGGAAATCGTTAAGTTTTGGATAGGTGGCAGCGACTGATTTTAATTCCTTGATATTCTCAATTTTTTTTAGGTCATCTTCTTCTTGAGGATTATATTTGTCAAGATAGCCTGAATTGATAACTAAAGATTCTAAAATTTGAATTGAAGACATTTTTTTGATGTTTAAGTTTTCTACGTGTTGATCAAAAATAATCTTTCGTCTTTTTCCTAGGGCTTTTTCCACCCGAGCACCAGACAGGACATCGGCAGAATTTGAAGCCACTCGGAGCATGGCAATTATGTCCTTTATTTCAGCACGGTCATAAAAACGAAGACCCCCAATTAAAACGTAGGAAATACTGTTTCTCAAAAATGATTCCTCGATGGCACGGGACTGAGCATTCATTCGATACAGCACAGCGATATCTTTGTATTCGAAATGAAGAGTGTCATGTAATTCCTTAATTTTTTGGGAAATATAATCTGCTTCGGAAATTTCGGAATCGGATTCAAATATTTTAATTTTTGTAGGACTACTTTTGGTAGTAAAAAGTTTTAGTACAGGGTGACTGGTGTTTTTGGAAATAACAGCGTTAGCGGCTTCTAAGATGTTTTTTGTGGAACGGTAATTTTGCTCTAAATTTATGACTGTGGCATCGGAAAAATCAACGGTAAAAGCAGAAAGATTTTTGTAGTCGGCACCGCGCCAACCATAGATGGATTGAGAGGCGTCGCCAACAGCGGTTATTTGACGGTATTTTTGGGCTAATAATTTGGTTAAGATATATTGAATTTGATTGGTGTCTTGATATTCATCAACTAAAATATAACGATATCTTTGCCAAAATTTTTCCAATACTTCTGGGAATTGTTGAAACAACTCGACCGTTTTAAACAAAAGGTCATTAAAATCTAGAGCCTGATATTGCATTAATTTTGTTTGATATTTGGCATATATTCTGGCAGCAGATGCTTCCCAAAAACCTCGAGCTTCTGATTTGACAGCATCAGGGGTTAGGTAAGAATTTTTGGCAGCTTCTATAAAATACAAAACTGATGAAGGTTTGAACTCTTTGGTAGTTAAACCCATTTCAGAAAGTATGGAGCGGACGAGATTTTCCTGATCATCACTATCGTAAATAACAAAGTCAGAGGAAATTCCCAGATGTTGACCATAAATTCGCAAGGTGCGACAACCAAAGGAATGGAAGGTTCCTGCCCAAAGTTCAGTAGAATTTTCGCTTGATCCTGTCTTGGACTTTTTAGTCGGTAACAACTTACTCATTCTATCTTTCATCTCTCCGGCAGCTTTGTTGGTAAAAGTGAGAAGAAGAATCTCGGATGGATTGGCTAATTTTGATTGGACAAAGTAAGCAGCCCGATGGGTCAGAACTCGAGTTTTACCAGAGCCGGCACCGGCTAAAATTAAAAGAGGACTCCCCTGATGAGTAACTGCAGATTTTTGGTATTCATTTAGACCAGAAAAGATGTCGGACATAATTCAATTAACAATTATCTGTTACGAGTTAGTATTTAACAACAGGTAGAACGTTGATAATTCCAACGAGATTGCTTCTCCGCCAGAGGCGGATCGCAATGACGTTTGTTTTATTAAGGTAGTTGGTAGATAACAGTACGTCCTGAGGAAAAAACAATTTTAGCGCCGAGGTCTGAAAAGAAACTATGGTTTATATTAGGAAATTTTTCATATTCTTTATCACCGACAAAGATGTATTTGACGTTATATTTTTTTAAAATAGAATCAATCTCGTCAATATTATTAGAATTGTAAATTTTTTCAACCTCAGCGGCGCGGGCGCCAGGGGCATCATAACCACCACGCCAGAGCCATTCGTGAACCAACCAACCCTCGATTGTGGGTAATCCAGTTGCCATAGAAACCTGATTAAAGGTGGTGTAGCTATCCCCAGCTGCTTCAACAATAACTGGTTGTCCGCTGACATTTTGATTTAACCAATTTATGGCTTTTAAATTGTCAGGGTAAAATTTCTCTAGAAATTCTAGACCCCAAAGTCCCCTATAAGTCTTTAGAGAGTTGTAATAAGATCTTACGGAAAAAACGGAAAAGGAAAGATGGATTATGAAAATAATTGAAAAAAGAAATCGGAAAAGAAAATGTTCACGAAGACGGATAAGAACATAACCGGAAATTAGTGAATACATAATGAAGGCCTGATAGACCAATTTAAACATGGTGTTGGCACGACGATATTCTGAGATATAAATGTCTTTTATATAAATAATTTCTGGAATTATTACCAACATGGTGGCGGTTACAAAAAGGGCGACAACAAAGTAATCTGTTGCTTTTACATCTTTCTTTTTTTCTCGTAGAGTCAAAAAGAAGAAATAAATAAAAGGTAAAGAGATCAGCCAAAAACCGCCATACAAGATAAATAATTGATAAAAGGGTGTTGTGGTATCGGAGAACTTTATTCCTTCAGCCATGGGGGTAAAATTGAGTGAAAAAGGTAGCGTAAAAACAAACCATGAAAAAACCGACAAGACTCCAGAGATAATAGTCTTCCAAAAATCTTTAGTGATAAGTAAAGAACTGACGCCAAAAAATAAACCGTACACAGCAAAATCCCAGGCGTTGGTCATATAGGCCATGGACAACAATAGGCCAATGGGTATAAAAATATATTTTGAAAGAAAAGATTTTGTTGTTAGAGCGATGAAAATAAAAGATATAAAAAAGAGAATAAGAGGAATATCGTTTAAGTGACCATGGAGATCGGCAACTACAAAACTATAAATAGGAAATTCGTGAATAGTTTTGTCGTCGGTATCTGGATCGTGTCCAATAAATCTGGTCGCATCTGGGTACCAATAAGAGGAGAGAGCTTGAGAGATAGTTTGATTTTCAACTAGAACTTTTTTTCCAATTTTGTAAGTAGTATGAAGATTACCGCCAAAGGTCAATAGCAAAGCAGAGAGAATACCTCCCCAAAAAAATAATCTAAAAACAGGTTTTTTAAGTGAAGAGTAAATTAAATTTGAGGTCAGGGAAAAGCTAGAAACAAAGGTGAGGGCACAGATTGTGGCAATTGAAAGGTTATATGTAATGGCTGAAGTGATACCTGAAAATTTTGTTAAAAAAGCAAAAACAAGATGTCCAAAGTAATAGTAATTAATTGATTCTCCGGCATACCACATATCGGCTGGAGGGAAATACCGACTCTTTACAATGGAATTAACAAAGCCCCAATCCATAAATTTCTCTAAGCCTTCAATGTCAGGGGCAAAACCACGAATATAGGACCAAGCTAGAAGGATAAGAAAAAATAATATTTCTTCAAAAAGAAATATTTTCCAGTGTTCAAAAAAAATTTTTTTATAAAATTTTCTGTTTTTTAAAATTACATAAAGGTCGGCAGACAACAAAAGAAAAACAATTATGTAGATACTGGTTAAGGTAAAAGGTAAAAGATGTAAAATTCCAAAAAATAGTAGTAAGTAGCTTATAAAAAATAGGGATACTGTCTTGGCAAAAATATAACCTTTGTCCCAAAATCTTTGAAAAAGTAGGAAAATTAATGGTAGTGATAGGATTGATAAAAAGAAAATACTAGACCACCAAATGAATATGTATTTAAAGTCAGCTAACATATTTTATAAATTAAAAACAAGGTTAAAAATTGGTTTAATAAATTCTATAAGAAAATTTGGAAATTGAATTTGACCTACTGTTAAACCAATGATTAAACCAAAAACACTTCCACCAAGTATATCAATTGGATAGTGTAGACCCAAAAAAATCCTAATAAGAAGTAAGGGAGATACGACAGTTATAAAAAAGGCTGGATTTACAAGACCAGGGTTTTGGAGAATAAAGATTAAGAAAAAAATAGCTTTTATGGTATGACCTGAGGGAAAACTACCGTTTTGATACCAAGTTTTTAAAAGGCCATTGGGGATGGTGTTGTTGTTTAGATACATTGGTCGTTTCCAAAATGATTTTACCTTTAAGACCTTTTCGATAACTTCTCCGATAACTGTGGCAACAAATAATTGCCAAAACAAATTAGTGTTTCCTCTGATCAAAATAAAAGATATGTAAAACAAAAAAAACCAAATAATATAGTTGATAAAGACAAGAAATTTGTGGCCATGTTTTACTTTTGAAACTTTTTTAAACCAATCTGTTGATGGTTGCCAGAAAAGGATGTTGTTTTTTATATCAGCATTCATATGGTGTAAGAATAGATTATAGACTAACTAAAGAGTATCTTGACCAGTTTAAAAACCCCTTGACTCCAGGGAACTCGATGAGAGATACCCGTTTGATTTTGAAACTCACTTTGGTGATTAATATACCATTGGTAATTTTCAATGAGAGCCTCTTGATTGGAATATTTTGGTTTAAACTTTAAAATGGTTTCAGCTTTTTTAACTGAGACATAGGAATCTTTGGCAGCAGTTTCATATACCCAGGCGTATAAGGGTGATAAATGTAACTTTTCAAGAATTTTTAACAAAAAAATTGCTGGGGCAGAGGGTATACAAATTATTTTTTTGTTGTAACCGGCGTGGTCAAGGACTGCTTGATAATCTTCCTTCATTGTTTTATATCTTTTGGCCCCTATGTTAAAAACGTCATTTACTTTTGCTGATTTACTAGTCATAGCCAACCAAATTGCTTGGCAAATATCAGAAACTGCAAGAAGTTGATATCGATTCTTTCCGTCTCCTAAAAGAGGAAAATTTTTTCCATCTTTTGCCCAATCATAAAATAAGGCAAAGACACCCAACCTCTCAGGACCTACAAAGGATTTTGGTCGAAGAATTGGAACACACATTCCCTTTTCCCTAAATTTACGACATATCGCTTCGGCTTGAATTTTGGCTTTACCATAGGGACCAACACCTACTAACTTATCTGTCTCAAAAAGTGGATGGTGGTCGGGAACGCCATAGACTGCAGTAGAAGAAATATAGATTACTTTATTTATCTTGTTTTTTTGGGCTGCCTCAAAAACATTTTGGGTACCTTGCACTTCGGTGGAAAAAATGTCTTCTTCTGAATATAGAGGTAGGGCGGCGGCAAAATGAAGAACAACATCGGAACCCTTCATGGCAGTAGTTAAGGTTTTTTTATCTCTAATATCGGCTAAATAGCTTTTTATTTTTGACTTTTCAGGGTAAGAAAATTCGGCAATATCATAGTTGATAACTTTCTGTTTTTTTTGGAGCAGAAGGCGAACCATATTGATACCTAAAAAACCAGATCCACCGGTGATAAAAATTGTTTTTGGAGTACTTTTTTTCATTAATTTTATTTTTTAAAAACTATTATTCTTGAATATTATAACCTTTGGATGGTCGTAAACAGTAAATGACTCATCAGCCTGGTCATCAATAAAGGGAATAGCAAAGAATCTAGGATAACTTGTAAATTCGGCAACTTTTGTGTAACCGAGCTTACCTGAAAACAAGTCTTGATAGTATTTTGAGGTGATTAAATAACATTTATCTACCGGTAAATCTTGACAATTGGTCAGTTTTTGAAGTGGGGTATATAGGCGATTGCTGGCGAGAACAAGATAGTCCCCATTTTTTAGTTGCCAATTGATTCTGGACCACTTTCTTGGGTCAAGGTCTGTGTCATAAAGAGTTAATTCCTGTAAGTTGTACTCTTGGTTATAACCAAGAGGAATTCCATCGTCCCAATGCTCACGTAAAATCGTACTTCCCGCGGGGACATTTTGTTGAATCCATTTTGTAGCTGATACACGAGTGTTGGGAAAGCGATAAATATTCAAAAATGAAAATAACCATATGAAATTTAGAGCGTAAAATAATATTTTTATTTTATTGGATGATAAAGAGAGTACGTAAGCGGCAAAAATACTTAGTATGGGATATATTGGCAAACAATATCTCATAAATTTGACATCAAACTGACCAACAACAAAAAAATAGGCGATGAAAAATGAATAGACGATTAGCTGAGTACCCTCGGATAATTCATTTCCTGGAGAAAATAAGCCTTTTAATAGTTTTTTAAATACCAAATATATTCCAATTAAAGATAGAATGGCAAAAGGAGGTCCTAAGCCCCACAAAAAAATATTTTTTAAAGGGTACAAATAAGGTAAGGTACCGACATATTGGAGTGTATATGGAAAGACAAAGGCATCCTTGGTCATGAGACTCTGTTCGTTGATTTGTCTCCAGAATGTAGAAAAATCAAGAAGGGCAAAGGGTTCAAAGACAACAAAGAAAACAAAAGTTGCAATTGCAGTAGAAAGAAAATAAAAGATAGTTTTTTGGACTCTAAATCCTTTGTTTTTGGCTATAACTTTGGGATTAAATATGGCCAAAAAATAGGAGATGATTTTTTTAAATCTACTAGATTTTTGGTAGAGAATGTCTCTTTTTAAAGAGAGAAGAAATTCCACAAAAAGACATAGGGTGAAGGAAACTATCAGTATGGTGGCACTTATTTTTGTGGCAAGAGATAACCCAAAACATAAGCCAATAATTATGGCATTTTTAAAACTTGGATATCGATAAAACAAGAGTATTCGATAAAGGGTTAGACAAATAAAAAATGTAAGGAGGGTATCGACGGCATAGAAATGTGACAATTGAACCGGAAAGACGGAGAACGCGTAGACCGAAGATGCTAGTATGGAGATTTTTTTTGAAAAAAAGAGTTGTTTACTTATTAAGTAAATCAAAAGCACGGTCAACGAATCAAATATCGCTGACATTAATCTACCTAGTAAATTAATCTTTTCATATGAGGAAAAGTCACTATCAATAAATGAAAAAAGATATCCTAAGAATTTAAGTAGGTAAATTGGAAAAGAACCGTAGGCAAAGAATTTTGGATTGAGGGGAGAATCAGGTGAAAATATTTCTGAGATACTGATATTTTGGGGAAATTTTATGTTGGTTGTAACAATAGTGATTTGCCTTTCATCGGGATGAAGGTGGTAATATTGGTCCCAATTTAGACCGTAAATGCGGAAGAAAAAAGCCAGTGCAACAATAATAAATAATAGAAGATGGGATTTTATTTTTTGCTTTATATCTAATTTCATTTATTCAAGAAGGCTTTTATATTGGTGAAAAGAAAGTTGATTATTTTTTTTATAGATTCTGATTGTTGGTCGATCAAAAACTGACCAAGTTTCTTCGGCATTTTCAGGATTTAATAGAAAATCGGATATGGGAGTAATTGTCTTTATTTCTTCAAAACCCAAGTTACCACTGAAAAGATTCTGATAGTAGTTGAAACTATAGTTTTTAAAAACTCGGCGTGAAGGAACAACGATGTATTCACTCTCAAGCAAGGCTTCTGCCAAAGTGGTGGGGTTGTATTCATAAAAGTCATAATTGTTTACTTTTAAGTTATTTGGCAATACAGGTATGTTGGCAACATTTCCCGATTCAGATAAGACGTTTGAACCTTTGGGAATAGTTTCTATCAAATATTTTGAAGCCGTCACCCTCGTGTCAATAAAAAGATACTGGAGAAAGAACATAACACCAGGGAGGATGGATAAAATTGTCCACTTGGGAAATCTTACTAAAAAAAGAGTGGCCAGAAGTGGGAAGACAAAAAAAAGTGGGGACATAAAACGAGTCCACTTAACATAAAGTTGGCCGAAATATAGAAAGTAAATGAAGCATGACAATAAAACTACAAATACATATTTTTTATTTTTAATTTTAATAAAATATATGGATAATAAGCCAAATATAAATACTGGCCAACCACTAATGTAGGGAAATATATTTTTTATCTGAAATACATAGGGAATCGAATTGCGAAATTGGGCGGTATAAAAAACTGGCAGGGTGCCTGTCGCTACAGAGGTTTCATATTTTAAAGCTGAAAGAAAGTCGGAAAAGGCAATGAGATTGTAGGGAGACAAGAGAAGGGATAATACCAAGGTCAATGTTCCATAAGGTATCAAATACCAGGACCGAGAAATGATGGCGGAAAATACAATGGGAAGAATGAAGATGGCACCTGAAATTTTTGTGGAAATTGCAATTCCAGTACAAAGTGAGGCTAAAAAAAATAGTTTGATACTAGGGTTTTTGATTATTAATTTTGCGATATAAAGATTTGTGGCAAAGGTTAGTATAAGTAGACTTTCAGTGGTACCAAAATGAGCCAATTGAATTAGGCTAGGTGAAAAAATTAAAAGTAGAATAAAGATTAAATTGGGATATATTTTATAAAAAAAATAGAGTGATAGAAGTGAAAATATTGCAGAGTAAAACCTAAGAATTAATATTGAATTGGGAAAGTTATTGTCAACACCAAGTGTTTTTAGAGTGAAAAAGCCGAGATATAGAGGAAACTGGCCATAAGCAAAAAATTCTGGATTTAAATTATTGGGGTTTAACTTTGTTATTGCTGTGGCCATGTTGTTTTCATCGGGATGGAAATAGTTACCCTGTCCCCAATCCAAGCCAACAAATCTGGTGATGGAGGCCAATAAAATAAGCAAGATAACTTTATATCTAAAGGACATACATGATTGTAATCATCATCAATCCCCAAACAATCACGGCGCCAAGTAAGGGAATATCAGTAGCTATAACTCTTTCAGGGCGTTCGCCTTCTTGCATTTCAAAGATTATTTGACCATAGCGCATTATTCCAAAAATGACTGGCATTAAAGTCACCATCCACCATTTTCTGTCGAGAGCCGATGGATAGTTGTTGAGTAAAAATTGGTGAATAATACCTTCAAACTTTACTGGTTCAGCCAAAAAAGTAAACATGGCATAACTAATTAGGGTACAAACAGCAAAGATTGTTGTGTAAAAGCTTAGTAAACTTTTGTTGTAACCCTCTAGGGCTTTTCTAGTAATTTTTCCCGTATGGTATAGTTCACTTCTTCTTTTACCACTGGCAATAAAGAGGGCTAGAAAAATCACCGCCAGCATAATCCATACCGGTAAATGATAACCTGTAGCTACTTCTCCAGCATAGGTTCTAAGAATAAAGAAAAAGGCAATACCAATGATGTCAAGCAGGGCTTTCTTTTTTATAAGAAAGGAGTACGAATATTGCATTAAAATAAAAATTATGGCCACAATAAAAAAGGTGGAACTTATGGAATAGGCAACAAAGAGACCAAGAATAGCCAAAGATATAGAAATTGATATAGCTTGCTGTTTTGAAACATCACCCCTGGCTAAGGGGCGATTTTTTTTAACTGGATGGAGTCGATCTTTTTCAATATCTAGTAAATCGTTTATCAAATAAGAAGATGACGACAAGAAACAAAACGATATAAAAGCCCAAAGACTAGCAAAAAATGAAACTGGATTAAAAAGTTGACCAGTAAGAATTACTGCGGCAAAGAGACTAAGGTTTTTTATCCATTGATTTGGACGAAGAGCTTCAATTATTGCTAACACATTACAATAATATCAAAAATCCCATTAAGATGATGATTCCGCCAAAAATAGTCAACATTTGTGATGGGAATTCGACACCGGATTGAGGTAAGACTATACGAGTTGGGGTGGGACCTTCGGCAATTGCTTGAGTTGGGGCTATTGTGTTTGTGGGGGCGTCTGTAGGAACATCCGTGGGAGTGGTTGTTGGAGTAGAAGTTGCAGTAGGTGAATTAGTAGGTGCTGGAGTGTTGGTTGGGGCATTCGTTGGTGTATTCGTAGGTGTTGGAGTGGGTGTTGGAGAATCCGTTGGAGTTGGAGTTGGGGTGGGAGTATTTGTTGGAGTGGGTGTAGGAGTTAATGTACCAGTTGGAGTTGGGGTGGGAGTTAGGATTTTAGTGGGTGTGGGTGTAGGAGTCAGAGTTTTTGTAGGAGTAGGAGTGGGAGATGAGGGTGGGTTAGTGGGTGGTTTTGGAGTTGGAGTACAGTCAACACAGACATTGTTTGTACAAGCACAAAGACCATCACAACTTGAACCTTGTCCAATAGTCCAAACACCATTACTACAATGACATCTCATATAACCACTCGGCATTACGCCAGGACAAGGGGCCAAACACTTTACACCATTCACAGTATAGATACACTGATTAGATCCGGGAATTGGATCGCATGCATCATATCCACCTGGTTGATGACAACTCTTATAACCTGAACAATTGTAACCACCTTTTGTACCGCTTAGAGTGGTACATGATAATTGTCCAACTCCATTACAACTTCCATAATGAGTCGCCTTGTTTCGTAAATCTTGTTCATTGCTGACCAAAAAAACCGCTCCAATTAAAGAGAATAGGAGAAATAAAATACTTAGAATTCCGAATTTTCTTTTCATTTACGGTTGTAATATAAAGATACACCAAATAGTATAGAAGATAAAATAATTAAAAAGTAGGTTGGAAATGTTTCTCCACTTTCATATAGAGATGAAGTGGTTGAAGGTTTTGCAACTCTGACGGTTGGAATCTTGGTGGGAATATTAGTAGGTTTCAATGTTGGGATAAGTGTCGGAAGGAGTGTTGGAACAAGAGTGGGAATATTTGTCGGTAGTTTTGGTGGTGAGGGAATTTGGGTGGGAATCAATGTTGCGGAAGGAGTGGCAGTAAAAGACAGACTATTTTCTTTTGCAACTACTGAAAAATTTCTAACAATATCTTTGCCCTGATAGGAGAGAGTTATTTTATGAGGTCCGAGCAATAAATCTTGGGAAGGTGACCAATGCCAAGTGTTATTGTTGGCAACACTAACACTTGAAGCAGTGTTGTTGTCCAAAGTTATCTTGAGAGTGGCATTGGCAGGTCCTTGACCAAAAACATCTGGTCTTAGGGTGGAAATCGATTCAGATTCTTTTGGACTGGTAATACTTATATTGACACTACTAGGAGTAATTCGTGAGTCTAAAATAGGTTTTTCTAATGAAAGAGTTGGTGAAAGTGCAAGAAGTTTTTGGCCAACAACAATATCTGGTACGGGATCATTGTTGTCGGTACTATTAGAAAATTGAGTCAAAGTACCATCTGGAGAATACACAATTAAGTCTTCTTCAAGAACGGAGGTGGGATTAAACCAATCACTCTTGTCTTCCTTAAAGGAGGTGGCAAAAGAAATATTCCAGTTACCATCTTTGTTGGTAAAAGCAGATAAAGCTTGACCACCTGGAATTGTTAAAAATACGATGGCCCCTGACAAAGGTTTTAGGTCGGGACTTAAAACCCTTCCCCAAGCCAAATTTGAATCTGGAATCGAAGAACTTGGTTTTATAGTTGTCTTGATGCTAAATTCGGGGGGAGAATAACTTACACCTCCAGAAATCAGGGTAAATTTGTAATCCGTAACTGGATTTAAATTTGTTACTTTGAAATAGTGGGTATTGGAAACAGTTGAAGAATCCTGAACAATTTTATTGTCAATATTCAAGGTGGCAAGACAATTTTGAGAACTAGTCAAGAAGGAAAAATCGAAAGAGCCGTAGGTTAGATTGGCGACTTGGGGGTTAATGGGTTCACAACTTCCACTAGCCTTTGTAGATAGTGTAGTTGTCTTTGTCGAAAGATAAACTCCGGCCGCTAGAATTGTGAGAAGAAGGATTATGCCCAATATTGTTGGGAAACGTTTATCTTTCATAAATTAGTTTCCTGTCTTTTTTCAATTTCATCCAAGATATCGATATCTAAATTTGGTGAGACGGAACGAACCAGTGGACTATTTTTTGTCTCAGAGCTGGCCTTCATTAGATTGCTATAACTTTGTTGGATAACAAAGAAAAAAATTGCCAAGAAAGTAAAAATACCCAAAATTAAAAAGTATTGTGATAATTTATTTTTTTGCATTGTCTCTCCAGTAATAAACTTTTAGAGGTAGAATTACATTTATTTGTCCAGGAAAATCTTCATTAACTGAAAGGGTTAAACCATCCAAATCTATAAGTCGGCGGTTCTTCAATAAATCTGAAACAACACTTATAGCAGAAGAAAAAGACGTTGAAGTACTCAAGTTGACAGTATAATTGTCTTGCTCCTTTTTCATAAAGTAATCAATTTTATCTAGGTTTACTTGGTATTTTGTAGTTGCACCCAATACCTGTAAATTACTTTGAAAAAAGCGTGGAGTTGTGGGCAAACTTGCTTCTACAAGAGCATATCTTTCTTGAGCTAAAGAAAATAAATCTTGGGCTTGGATAATATCGTTAATTTTTACCTTAAGCTGTTTTGTCATTTCTTCTTTTGCTTTTATGTCGCCCACCAAGGCGGATATGGTTAAAAAAGTAGGTTTTATGGCAAAAAGTATAAAAAAGGAAATCAAAAAAAATGTACCACCAATTTCAACTGTCCTGACAAGTTTTTGATCCTCTTTCTTTTTTTCGAGATAAGTAAAGAGTGGGCTTACTCGTGAATATAGTTTGGTGATTTCTAAATTTAGACTCATACTTTTTTAAAGGTTATGGCAACACTAATGTAAAATTTACTATCTCTAGTCTTTTTTTCGATTTTTTGAACCTCGACTCCGGCAATATCAGGATTTAATTTGGCGTTGGTTATAAAATTGACCAAAGGTCCTTCCTGATAAGAATATAGTTGGGCCATAACTGAAATTAATGATGATTTTCTATCTCTAACTAAACTAAAGCTGTCAAAATAGATACCATTAGGTAAACTTGATATAAGCGAATTTAAGATATCAACATACTTGGGTTGATTTTTGTAGAAATTCTTGATGTACAACAATCTCTGTTGAAGTGAGTTGTAGTCATTTTCAAAATCTTTTGTACTTGAAATAATTGCCTTTTGTTGACGAAGGACTTCTGATAAATCAGAATTTTTTCTATCTAACCAAAATCTTGATAAGAAGGCACCGATGACTATGAACTCAGTAAAAATGATTACTACTCGACCAACTGTCATTACCCACCTAATCAAACGAGCAACAAGACTGTTGTTGTTCTCTTCGTTTGGTAATAAAGAAATCTCCTTGGTTGAAGGCATACTATATAACAGTATAAACAAAAACAATCAGGAAAGGAAACGAAAAAGACGTTGAAGGCGAAATTTGATGTAGATAAATTCTGGAGATTGAAAAAGCCAAGTAAAAATAAGAAATGAGATGGCTCCGGTCAAGACTGAGGTACCAAAGACCAATAAAACATTGATGGTCTTGCTGGTATCTAGAATGAAAATATCAAGTAACTGAATAGTGAGCCAGGATACTAATCCGCATAATATCGAAGAAATCAATATTTTATTGAAACTCGAAGCCATTTCTCCCCAACCTTTGCCATCTACTCTTAGGACAAATATCCAAAAGAGTCCTATACATTGGACTAAGTTGCCAATTGACGCACTAATGGCTAAACCGACAATTCCAAGGGAAGTAAAGTGGACAAAGAAATAGCTGGTAATGATATTAAAAAAGAGTGATAGGGCTGATATTTTAAGAGGTGTTTTTGTATCATGCATAGCATAAAATGATCTGATTAATATCTGGATAACAGCCTGACAGACAATAGCTGGGGTAAGATATGCCAAGGTTCTGGCAGTTAAAAGGGTGGCAGACCAGGGAAATTGCTTTGTTCCAAAGGCCAGACGAACAATAGGTAGGCGGTTGATTAAGATTATTATGCCAATTGGAAAGGCAATATAAATACTTTGCAATATTGTTTTACGAACGGTGTTTCTAAATAGATTGAGCTGATTTTTGGCGATGTTTTTTGACAAAACAGGAAGTGAAGCTTGACCAATTGTGGTGCCAAAAATTCGACTAGGAAGATACATAATCTGTAAGGCCAAATTGAGAAGAGAAATAGATCCTGCAGCTAATGTTGAGGCAAAAAATAAAGTTACGGTATTTTCAATTTCTGCTAGACCTAAGGACATAGTTCGAGGAATCATGAGACGGATAATTTCCCTTACTCCGGGGATTTTAAATGAGGCAATTCTTGAATATTGAAAACCGAGATGTTTGATTGAAGGAATTTGGATTGCCATGTGGAAGAAGGCACCAACAACAGCACCATAGGCAACACCATAAATTCCAAAGACAGGAGCCAATGTATAAATGCTTAAAATAATAAAAAGATTGTAAATAATTGGAGAAATGGCAGAGACTATAAAAATCTGATTAACCTGAAGAATTGCCGTTAAAAAATTACTGATGAGGAAAAACACCTGGGCGACAAGAAGTATTCTAGTTAAATTTGACATGATTGTAATTTGGTCTGGAGAAAAACCTTTGGCGATAAGTTCTGAAAGGGGATGAACAAAAATTAGTGCTAAAAGCGAAATTCCGATAAAGATGAGCAAGAGAAGGTTTATAACTGACGAAGCCATTATGTGAGCCTGCTTCTTATTTTTATGTAAATAACTACTAAAAACTGGGATAAAAGAAGCCGATAGAGCACCTGTGACAAGTAATTTAAAGATTAAATCAGGAATACGAAAAGCAGCGTTATAAGCATCAAGTTCTAATAAACAACACTTAAAAAAGGCTGAATAAAGGAACCTGGTCCTAAGGAATCCAAGTATGGCAGAGAGTAAAAAAGTCACAGCCAAAACAAGAGTGGCAGAAAAAATGCTTTTCTGACGATGGTGAACAAAGTTGCGAATAATATCTCTAGCAGACATCAGCTTATTGTAAATTATTGTAAATAGAATGGCGATAGGATAGAATACGACTTATGCCAATTGGAAGATCATCAAAAAAATCACTCAGAAAGTCGGTAAAAAATAAAAAAGTAAACTCGACTTTCAAAAACAAACTTAAAGAAATCGTCAAGAAGTTCTTAGCAAAACCTGAAAAGAAAAGTTTTGGGGAAGTTCAAGCGGTTTTAGATAAAGCTGAAAGAAAACACCTATTTCAAAAAAATAAGGTGGCTAGACTAAAGGCAAGATATGCGAAACAAGTTGGCAAAGCCGTTGAAAAAGTTGTTGTTAAGAAAAAATCAGCCAAGAAAGTCACCAAAAAGAAAGTAAGTAAAAAAATGAAATAGCCACAAGTTTGGCTATGCGCCAAATAATGTGGCAAAATAAAGAGTATCGGAAGATACTCTTTTTTGTTTTTTAATTTTAAAAATAAATGGATACAAAAAAATTTTTTATTACTACTCCGATCTATTACATCAACGATGTTCCCCATATTGGCCACACCTGTACAACTGTTGCAGCGGATATTGTTGCCAGATTACATCGACAATTGGGAGAAGAGGTATTCTTTTTGACCGGGACTGACGAACATGGGCAAAAAGTGGCCGAATGTGCTCAAAAGGAGGGAATAGATACTCAAACTTATTGTGACAAGATTGCTCCCCGATTTGTGGAAGCATGGAAGAATTTAAATATCAGTAATGATTTTTTTATTAGGACAACAGATTCAAGACATGAAAAAGTAGTAGGGGAGTTACTTCAAAAGATTTATGATAAAGGAGATGTTTATAAAGCTAAGTACGAAGGACTTTACTGTGTCGGTTGCGAAAAATTTTTGACAGAAACGGATTTGACGGACGGTCACTGTCCCCTGCATCCAGTCGAAAAAACTGTTCAAAAGTCGGAAGAAAATTGGTTTTTTAAACTTTCAAAATACGCCCCAAAACTTATTGAATTGATAGAAAATCCGAAAACAAATTATATATTTCCAGAGGGTAAAAAGGCAGAGGTATTGGCAAAACTTAAGGCAGGTATAAACGACATATCTTTATCAAGAGAAAATGTTGAATGGGGAATTCCCCTACCTTGGGATAAATCACAAACTAGTTATGTGTGGTTCGATGCCCTGATAAATTATTACAGTGCCACCCAATTTGTAGAAGGAAAAAGTGAATTTTGGCCAGCAAGTTTGCATCTGTTAGGAAAAGAAATTTTATGGTTTCACACCGTAATCTGGCAGGCAATGCTTTTGTCAGCTGAAATAAACTTACCTATAAGAACATATACCCATAGTTTTTATATGATTGATGGACAAAAAATGTCAAAATCACTGGGAAATGTTATTTCACCACAGCAGTTAGTGGATTTGTTCGGTGTCGATGGCGCCAGATATTTGATTGCCAGATCTTTTCCCACCGAAAATGATTCTGATGTCGGTATCGAGAGATTTAAAGAAAAATATAATGCAGATTTGGCAAACAATTTGGGTAATTTGGTAAGTAGAACCGCTAAGTTATCTGAAGGATTAAATTTTGGTAAATATAATAGGGAGCCTCTAGATTCACATTTCGTTGAATTGATTGATAATTTAAAATTCGAAGAGGCAATTAAATGGATTTTTGATAGTTTTATTGATCCGGCAAACGTATATTTAAATACTAAAAAACCTTGGACTTTGGAAAAAAGCGAGGAAAAAAATAAAATTTTAAAGGAAGTTGTGGGTTTTATTTTAGATGCTGTTAATTATCTAAAACCAATACTTCCTGAAATATCTGTAAAAATTGAAAAAATATTTGAAAATACAATTGAACCACTAGAAGTTGGTTTATTTCAAAGAATCAAATGACAGAAAAATTTATCGATGAAGAATCTAGAAAAAAAGCCGTTATAGCCGGAGCTACTTTGGACAAGGATGGTTTTGCTGGATGTCCAAGATGCGGATCTTTCAGATTGACTCTTGATGGAAGCTCATATGACAACACTTATATCATGTGTAATGATTGCGACTTTAGCATTTCAGGATTTTACAACGAGGAATTTATTGGCAGATGGAATAGATTAGATAGAAGTGGAGATAAAATATATTTATGATAGATACCCATGCTCATATTGACTCAACATTGTGCGACATTGACGGAGAAGTGATTAATGCGGTGATTTTATCGGGAGCGAATCTAGAAACCTCAAAAAATAATTTACAGCTAGCTGACAAATACCCCTTCCTCTATCCAGCAGTGGGTATCCACCCTACTGAGCTAGTTGATGATATAAATTTATTGGAAGAACTGGTTAAATATCCAAAAGTAATCGCGATAGGAGAGTGTGGTTTGGAGTTTATTGGTGACTTTGACAAAGAAAAGCAGGAGGAATATTTTAGAAAACAAATTGAGTTATCACAAAAATATAATAAACCGTTGATAATTCATGCAAGAAAAGCGATGGATGAAACAATTCAAATTTTGAGTGAATATAAAGATTTACGAGGGGTAATTCATTGTTACTCGGGCGGGAAAAAACGGATAAAAAAAGTACTTGAATTGTCTGGTGAGTGGTACTTTGGGATAGATGGAAATTTGACCTATGAGGTAGGACTTGAAGAGGTGGTAAAAAATATTCCAAAGGATAGACTCGTGGCAGAAACTGACTCCCCTCTTTTAACACCAGAACCTTTTAGGGGTCAGGAGAATAAACCGGAATATGTAAAATACGTTTATCAAAAAATTGCTGATATTTGGGGTGATAGTTTTGAGGACACCGAGAAAATTTTAGACAATAATGCAAAAAGACTGTTTACAATTTAAGGTAAGTACCCCACCCTTTTGGAAGTCATTTCAAATTTTTTTATTGACGATGGGTTTTTGTTTAGAAATTCTGGAATTATAGGTCCAAAGCCACCACGACTTAGTCTCTCAAATGCCGCCTGAGCATCAGGAAAAAGAGGTGTGGGTAAATTTTTAACATCAAACAATGAGAGTTTTCGACTTCGGTTAACCGATATTGGTTCTGGGTGTTTGATTAGATATAAAATGACCGTTTGATGAGTTGGAGGTTGGGCCTCAAAAGTGACAAAAGTCTCGACTATACCAAGACAGGCCGAGGGACTTTGAGAAATATCTAGTCCAAGACATTCTTCACGAATTTCTCTAACTAAAGGAAGTGGCGTTTTAAAGTCAATTAACTCAATTCCCTCACCTACTTCACTCTTTTTTATATGTCCACCTGGTAATCCAAACCATCCCGTGTGCGACCTAATAAAAGGGATTTTATTGTGGGAATCGATTATTATTGCTCGAAGAGTCAGGGCTTCAATGTCATTTTTTGCCATTGTGGCCTATATTAGCACTTTTTTATTTTCTAAAATCGTTGAGAATGTTTTCAAGCTCTTTGATTGGGGGATATTTGTCGATAAGAGCAACCTCACCATCGATAAGAAGGATGGTATTTCCCTGAAGACCCATGGAATACACTCGGCTCATGTCCTTTATATATTCTGGGTCGTAATCAATTTGTAAACGTTGACACAGAGATTGAAGGTTGGAAAATAGCTGTTTTCCTGGAGGAAGACCGCGGTCGTAGAGTTGAATTCGCATAGGTAATTATAACTCAGCTCTAGAATCAATATCAAAATTTTTAGGGTCAGTGTAATTCCCCATTTTAGATTGATAAAAACCTGCTAGGGCAATCATGGCAGCATTGTCAGTGTTCAATTCTTTTTTGAAAGGTAAATAGATAGGTAACTGATATTTTTTGGCTAGAGATCTCATCTTTTTTCGTAGAGTTAGATTGGCAGCAACACCACCTGAGACTAATAGACATTTTGGTTGGTATTTTTCAACAGCTAGAGAAAATTTTCTTAATAAAGTGTCAAAAACCGCAGTCTGAAATGAAGCCGCAAGATCGGCTAAATGTTTGCTAATCTTTTCTTTTGGCCAATCTTTGATTTGATAATAAAAGGCAGTTTTTAAACCAGAAAACGAGTAATCTAATATTTTTTTGTCGGCGATTGGAGTGGGTAATTTTAAAAAGGTACTATCCCCTTTTAAGGCCAACCTCTCGATAACTGGACCACCAGGGTATCCTAGACCTAAAAGTTTGGCGGACTTATCTAATGCTTCTCCAGCGGCATCATCTAGAGTCTCACCTACCACTTTGTAGTCCCCTATTTTATTTACCAAAATAATCTTGGTGTGACCACCTGATACCGTTAGAGTCAAAGCTGGAAAAATTGGAGAACGTTTTGGTAAACCTCGATTGTTTGTTAAAAAATTTGCTAATATGTGACCTTCGACGTGGTTAACGGCTACAATTTTTTTATTGTATTTTTGGGCAATATCTTTGGCTATGTTGACTCCAACAGTGAGGGCAATGGCAAGACCAGGCCCCTTGGTAACAGCAATCAAATCAATATCTTCGATTTTTACCTTGGCTCTTTTTAGAGCAGTTGAAATTACAGGCATTATCCTCTCTTGATGAGCTCTTTTGGCAATGTCTGGGACTACCCCACCCCAAATTTTATGTAAATCAATCTGTGAAGAGACAACATTACTTAAGATTTGACTATCTTTTAAAACGGCTGCACAGGTATCATCACAGCTTGTTTCAATTCCAAGAATAAACATAAGTGGTGTATTATAAATTAAATGTCGGAAAGAACCAACTTAAACATATCTGAAAAGCCGAGGAAATATGTTATTGGAAGTATTTTTTTGTTGATATTGTCAGGCATAGGTCTTTTTGTTTTAAATGAAGTAAACAAAAAGGAGATGAATAAGAATGTAAACAATCAAATCACAAAAGAAAAGGCAAAAGAGGGTGAATTTTGTGGTGCAGGAACTAGTGGTGTGGTGGAGTGTGTAACTGGATTAACATGTCAAGAATTGAATGGTGAATCTGACAGCTTGGGTATTAAAAGAAATAATATTGGAGCTGGAGGAATTTGTAGAAAAATTAATGATGCCACGAAGAGTTTTGAGTCTAGCTCTTCGGCTAGTGAGACGACTTTAACATTGGTTCCAAGCATAAATTTGATTGAAAATTTTGAAAGTAATGAGGACAAATTTGGTGTCAAATATGAGGGAAAAAGAAAAATGTATGAGGAAAATGAAATAAGTGGTAAGAGATACATCTTTTACAGTTCTTCTGGAAATATAACGGTACATGTTGGAAAAACATGGTCTTGGATTAACTCTGGAAGAGAGTTCACTGATTCTTTACTGGTTGGTGGTGAAAAAAGTTATATCTACGAGATATCAAATCAAAAAATAGTTGATCTTGAAAAAAATGACAAAAAATATACGATTCAATGTGTTCATAATGCAATAACAGATTTGAAAACTGAATGTGATAAGTTCTTGGAAGATTTCTACTTTATTTAGGTAGAGAAAAAGATATTTGTCGAGTATTAGAATCTAGATAAGAAAAATTTACTGAAATAAAATAGGAGTTATTTTTTATTTTTTCAAATAATTCACTACCCATATTTTCTGGCCATTCGATACATGAAAGGGTGTGGGGTAAAAAATGATTTAAAAATTTAATTTCTTGATATTCATAGCTACTATTTAGGCGATACAAATCAAAATGATAAAAGGTTTTTATAGAAGAATCGGAAAGGGAATATTGATTATAGATAACAAAAGTAGGTGAGAGAATCTTGTGAGTGACACCAAGCTTTTTGCCAATACTTCTGGAAAATACCGTTTTCCCACAGCCCAGGTCACCAGAAAGTGAGAAAATAATAGGTTTTTTAAAACCTAATTTTAGAGATTTGTTGAGTAAAAATTCAGCGATTTTTCCGGTCTCAGCCTCTGATTTGGAAATAAGAGTTTTGGATGAGCCAGTAATTAGGTCACCACGACGAAGGATTTTTATTTCACTACCCACAGCGTCAATGACAGTAGAGGGCTTGTTTTTAGGGAGTCTACCAGCGTCGACAATTAAAGAAATCAACTCTTGTTTCTTTTTTGATAGGGGGCGTAAAAAGGTGGAAATAGAATAATTTGAGGTACGACCTGATAGATTGGCTGAAGTAGCTGTGATTGGTTTTTTTAATAACTTAATTAAGTCAAAAATATATCTTGAATCTGGAATACGAACACCAAGGGTACCATTTTCGGCCTCAATCCCCCGCCCAACCCGATGTTTTCCTGGAGAAACTATAGTAAAGGGGCCAGGAAGTAAATTTTTATATAGACTCACAGTGTCTTTTGATAGCTTTACGTAATTACTAGCCATTTTTATATCAGATACGGCAATAGAAATCGCCTTTCCAGTCCATCGATTTTTGAAGGATAAGAGAGTGTCTACGGCTTTTTGGTTGGCTGGATCAACAGCTAAAATATATACCGTATCTGATGGAAAAATAACCAAGTTTCCTTCTAATATTTCTTTGGCGGCTTTTTTAAGAACTTGCTGGTAGTTTTTGGAAACATTTAGAATAAACATCGGGGTATTTTATCATTTTTGAGAAATCTCCATGCTAAAATAAAAAAGTTATGAAGGATACTTTTTTAATCAGTTTTTTAATTTGGATAATTGTCGCGAATATCGGCAAAGTTCTTCCGATATCGAAAGGAGAAAGGTATTATAGAAACTTACAAAAGTGGTATATGCTTGCCAACGAGGGACAATGGGAAAAAGCTAAAAGACTTGAAATGAAATTGGATTTTGGAGATATCGAAAATTTTAGTAAAAAAAATAAGAATGAAGAATTGGAAAAAAGATTGTCAATTCTTAAGACAAAGAATGAGAAAAATGCCGATGATTGGATGGAGATTGGAGTATTGCAATATAGACTAAATCGAAAAGATTTTGCATTTGAGGCCATAGAAAATGCCTACAAATTAGATCCAATAAGAGAAGATATAAGTAAAATATATTTTACTTATCGGATTTCTCCGTAGACTCGGCTTCTTTGGCAGCTTTTTCCTCTTCTGTCTTTTGAGCTGTGGCTGGAACATCAGCTGGAGCAACCTCTTCGGTCGCAACTGGTTCTTCTTCAACACGTGGAGCTTCGATAATGACAACTACTTGCTCTGGGTCGTTTTTAACCTCAATAAGATTACGGTCAATGTTAATTTCTGAGACTACTATTTTGTTATCAACCTCAACTAAGGTACTAATATCGATTTCGATTTTTTCTGGAAGGTCAGATGGGAGTGCTTCAATTTCTATTTCATCAAGAATCTGCATAAGTGTATTTCCATTCTTGACAGCCAATGATTCGCCAATTAGTTCTACTGGGACAGTGGTGGTTATTTTTTCTTTAAGGTTAACTTTGTAGCAATCAATGTGAATTAAATCTCCAGAAACAGGGTGAAATTGGGGATTTTTAAAAATTACTGGATACTTGTCTTGGGCAATAATAATTTCTACCAAAGATGATTCTCCAGCGTGTTCAAATAGTTTATTGAGTTCCAAAGATGATATCTCAATTGAGACTGGTTCGAACTTATTTCCGTAAATAGTGGCGGGGGTAAGGCCAGATTTTCGAAGTTTTTTTACACTACGACCTGTAACAGTTCTAAGAGCGGCAGAAATTTTTGGGTTTTCTTTTTTCATTTTATTTTCACAGTTTGGCGCCTTTGATAATAAACGACTTCGCCACAACTGAGGACTTGGGTAGTATAGCAGATTGACAGTTAACTAAAAAGTGATATATTTGACCTAAGATGACATTAATTAAGCGTTCTTTCTATTGGCGATACGTAGTAGCCCAATCGGGAGACGTTTTAATGGCATAAAGCTATTTTTTTAAAAATATTTAATCTCCCGGTTTTACGGGAGATTTTTGTTTGAGAACCTAGAAAAACAAATCCCTTTTTATTACTTACTTTAAATTTATGAAAAATATAAAATTGAAAAAAATTGGAATCATCGACGGTATGGGGGCTTTTGCCGGAGCTAGATTTTTTCAACTCCTTTTAGAAAAAATCAGTGCTGAAGGTTTGGCCTTCCCAGAAATGGTTTTAAATGCCGTGGCGATTGAAGATTTTATTGCCGACCCAACTAAAATTGCACCGGCTAAAAAAATAATTTCCAAAAGAATTAAATTTTTTAATCAGCAAAAAATTTCAATGATAGTTATGGCATGTAATACCGCGCATATCATGCATTCTGATTTGTTAAAAATTGCTAATTGTCCATTCCCATCGATTATTGATTTAGTGGTTGCCGATATTAAAAGCAGAAAAATTAATAAAGTCGGAATTTTGGCTTCTCCAACTACTTTAAGGACAAAGCTATATGAAGAGAAATTGATTGACAATAGTTTGGCACCAATAATTCCCGATAAACATTTTCAAAATTTATTAGAGAGGGTTATTAGAGGAGTATTAAACAATAAACTTTCTGAGAACGACGTCAATGATTTGAATATTTTTACAAGAAATTTTATTGATATCAGTCAACTAGATGGAATTATTTTGGGTTGCACCGAACTGCCTCTGGCTTTTCAAAAATCAAAATTTAAAGATATAAAGATTTTTGATAGTCTCGACATTTTGGCTGATGCAGTTGTTGGACATCTTAAATGTTAAAATTTCACTATAAATATATGAATCAAAATAAACCAAGAATACTAACTGGAGACAGACCCACTGGACCATTACATCTCGGACATTATGTAGGAACACTTAAGAATAGAGTGGCACTACAGGACAAGTATGATTGTTTTTTCATTATGGCTGACCTTCATACCCTAACTACTGCTGCCAGCAAGGAAAAAACCTCAACTATTAACGATCGAGTAAAAGGGTTGGTTTTGGATTATCTATCAGTTGGGATTGATCCTCAAAAATGTACTATTTATCAACAATCAAGAGTTCCAGAAGTAGCGTATCTATCGTTAATTTTTTCAAACTTAGTAACAGTACCTCGAGCACAAAGGGTACCTACCTTAAAAGATGTCATGCATGATTTGCATATAGAACAACCATCCTTGGGACTTTTAAACTACCCTGTTTTACAAGCAGCCGATATATTGATGGTTAAGGCAAACTTGGTTCCAGTTGGAAGAGATCAAGAAAGTCATATTGAAGTAACTCGTGAAGTGGCACGTGATTTCAACAAAATTTTTAAAGATATATTCCCAGAACCAAAGGCATTAATTGGTGATGTGGGGACATTAGTTGGGACTGACGGTCAGGCAAAAATGAGTAAAAGTATTGGCAATTGTATTTATCTGTCAGATGACGAAGATGCGGTAAATAAGAAGGTAAGAAGTATGTATACCGATCCCACACGAATAAAACCAACAGACCCTGGACACATTGAAGGAAACCCAGTGTTTATTTATCACGATGCTTTTAACAATAATGTTGAAGAAGTTGCGAATCTTAAGGATAGATACACCAAGGGGCAAGTTGGAGATGTTGAAGTTAAAACAAAGTTGGCGCTGGCTATCAATAATTTTTTGAACCCAATTAGAGAAAGAAGGGCTAAGTTTGAAGCTAACGAGGAACTAATAAAAAACATAATTGACGAGGGTAGTAAAAAAGCTCAAGTTGAAGCTAAAAAAACTTTGAATGAGGTGTTAGAGGCTATGGGTTTAAGTAAATAATTATGACAAGATACTATATTTTTAGGCATGGAGATACTTGGTATACAAAAAATCGACAATCGTATCCAGTTGATAATTTTTCAGTGGAAATACTACCGGATAGTATTCCAGCGTTGGAAAAAATAGCAAAATATTTGAAAGATATCCATTCTGACTTTAATATCTCTTCTGAATATGTTAGGTGTCAGCAATCAAATAAAATTGTTAGTAAAATTTCGGGTTTAATATTTAAAAATGATGCAAGATTGAATGAATTTAGTCATGAAGAATTCGATAATTTAGTTGAGAGATTGGAGAGTTTTGTCAATGAAATAAAGGAAAGGGAATACAAAACAATAGTCGTTTGTACCCATGGTGCAGTAATTGCCGGTCTAAAAAATATCTTAATAGGAAGTGAGTATGAAAAAAGCGAAATGATAGATTATCCCCGACCAGGCGTTTTGACTATTATTGAGGGTACAAGTATCAAAGAGATTGATTTTAATTAGGTTAAAAAGGAACTTTTTCAAGATTGATGTAAGTGCCAATAGCATTTCCAAAAGCGTAAGAGACTAAGACAAAGATATTATCACCAAGATTGTTGGCAATTTGGTAAATAATATAGATAGCAAGAAAATTTTCAAAAAACACTAAAAGGGCCGCAGCGCGTGATCGGCCTTTTGAAATCCAGTAGGTTCTTTGAGTGGCCAGAAACATTTCGACGAAGCCAATCGCAAAGTACCCCAAAATTTGACCTATTAATTGTAGATTCATATTTGGAAAATTTAGTATTTTGAAACGAACTTTGAGGGTGACACCCTCCAGGTTCTGTTTTTTCTTGGGTCATATTGTTCTTAATAGAACAGTTGATATTACACTAAAAATAGGGATAAATCAATGTATGTAGGCATGCATGGATTCGAACCATGGACTTCCGACTTATAAGATCGGCGCTCTAACCAACTGAGCTACATGCCCGCAGTGCCAGATGTAGGAGTTGCACCTACTCTCACTCACGTCACAAGAAATATGACGATCTTGTTTACGAAGTCTTAAGCCTTCTTGGAGGGCTGACCTCCGAAATATCTGGCTTAGTAGCAGAGGCGGGACTTGAACCCGCGACCCCGGCGTTATGAATGCCGTGCTCTAACCAACTGAGCTACCCTGCCTTCGCAAAAAGCTACGGCAGGTAAACCTGCCATAAGCTAGGTGATTATATCAAAAAATCCGCTAGAAGCGGATTAGATTTTTGAAAAATCCAACAAAAAAGCCGTCAAACTAATGACGACCTCTTTGTTAGTTGCGGGGCCGGGAGTTGAACCCGGCCTGTGAGATTATGAGCCTCACGTGCAGCC
>DATMWB010000002.1:0-5115 GCA_035562735.1 Candidatus Methanoperedens sp. | reverse complement strand
TTGAAAATTTAGTCATCGAACTTCTAGAATCATTAAAGCAAGATAATCTTCAAAATTTCGAAGAAACAATCAATTCTATTCGTAAATCCTAAGCTTTTGAAAAGAAATATTTAGCCTCACTTACTGTTGTTTCCTCACCATGTCCCGGTAGTATTTTTGTGCTTTCTGGTAAAGACAAGATCATGTCGATGCTTTTATATATTTCCTCTGTTGAACAGTAACTGTAACTAGTTTGTCCCCTCATCCCTTGGGCAAAAATTGTATCCCCAGAAAACAAAAAATTGTCAGCCAAAAAGCTTAAACCACCAGGAGTATGACCAGGACTCTTCAATATTTTAATTTTATTTTTTCCAAGAACAATACATTCCCTAGAATCTAAATTGATATCAATTTTTTTTAAATTAGGCACTTTTATATCCATACCCAAAAAATGCTTTGCTGTTTCTTGCTGCCTTTCCAGTAAAAACCAATCTTTTTGACTACAAGCAAAGGGGACATTATAGACCAGTTTCAAATCTAAAACTCCTAAATTATGGTCAAAATGACCATGGGTCGACATGATATATTTTGGAACTAATCCCAGTCTCTGAATTTCGTCAGAAATTGCCGTTCCATCATCGGCCGCATCAATAACAGCCGACTCCTTACTTTCGCTATCCCAAAGTAGATAGCAATTTGTTTTTAGTTCGCCCAAGACAAGAGCTTCGTATTTAAACACAATATTATTATATAATACCTATTATATGGCCGAAGCACGTTCACCAAATAAACGCCTTTTTATTGGTTCTTTACCCTATCGTTACACAGAAGGGGAATTACTTGGACTTTTTGTACCCTTTGGTAAAGTAATTTCATTAAAAATCATGCATAATCGATGGGGAAAAAGTCGAGGTATGGGCTTTATCGAATTTGATACCTTAGAATCAGCTATCGCCGCCAAAGAAAAAATGCACAAATATAAGCTTGGTGATTTGGGTATAATTGTTGATTATGCCCAGCCTGACCCCTTTTTGACCCCCGAGGGACAAGCCAGACGTGCCGAAGCTCTTAAGCGCCACCCGCAACGCACCCAAGCTTTATCTTCCACTTCAGGCCCACGTCCACTTGGAAAAAAAGTATTTAAAAACAAAATTATTGAGTCAGAAGATGGTAAAAAGCCTCTAAAACATTTTCACTCTCCAAAAGATTTTGAACATCAACGTCAGTCAGTCTTTGAATCACGTTTCCACCACGCAAAAGTTGGAGCCAAGTTTGCCAAAAGAAACAAGAAAAAATAATGGATCTTAAAACATATATTAAATCCCAAAAGATTGTTGCTTTATCGCCAATGGACGGAATTACTGACGAGGCATTTCGGATTACTCAATGTGAAATTGCCAAGCCCGATTTAATTTTCACAGAGTTTGTCAGTGCTGAAGGTTTAGCTCACAATGCGGTAAAACTTTTTGATACTCTACTTTTTTCATCACAGGAACGCCCAATTATAGGCCAATTATTTGGTAAAGACCCTGATTCATTTTACATAGCTGCGGTAATTCTTTGCCATTTAGGTTTTGATGGGATAGATATAAATTTTGGCTGTCCCGCAAAGACGGTAACCCAACATGGTTCGGGTGCTTCTCTCATAGAAAAACCAGATCTAGCCAGTCAAATAATAAAAAAAGTTCAAAAAGCAGTTACCGATTTTAAAGATAATAAAGTTACTTTAAGAGATTTAAAACTCAAAGAAAAAGTTTTAAAAGTAATAGAGAGAAACATCAAATATTCTGATTATTCTGGAAATATTATCCCCACAGTGTCAGTAAAAACTCGTATTGGTATCTCATCTGATACAACTGATAGTTGGATTCCATTTTTACTTTCACATCAATTGGATTTTTTGACTCTTCACGGTCGCACCTTAAAACAAGGGTATTCAGGTGTTGCTGACTGGAATGTAATAGCCAAATGCGCCAAGATGGCCCAAAAATCGAACACAATATTTTTTGGTAATGGTGATATCCAATCAAGGACTCAGGCGTTAGAGTATTGTGACAAATATCAACTTAACGGCGTTTTGATAGGCCGAGCTGCTATGGGAAATCCCTGGGTATTTAACGATAAAAATCCAGAATTTAATGTAAAATTTTCTGCCATGCTTTTGCATGCCAAAAATTTTACGGAAATTTTTCCAAACCGTCGTTTTGACCCATTACGTCGGCATTTTTTACTCTATGTCTCTGGTCATCCCGCCGCCAAGGAACTGCGCATGGAAATTGTTAAGTTAAACAAAATTGATGAACTTTATGCCCTTGAAGAGCGTCTCCTCAACTGTTAGATTAATACGATATGACAGATTCTAACAACACCGCAAAAAACTTATTAAATATTGAGTCACTAGTCAATAGTCACGATCAACGCCTCGACACTCTGTCAAAGGAACTAAAAACTCACAAAGAAATGTTAAATGGCATCTTAGACAATAATGAAGAATATAAAAATTCCGCTACCGAGGCCAGTAAGTATTCAAAATTAAAGACTATTGCCAAGCAAAAAGTTTTAAAAAGTTCCGAAGCTCTTTCTTTGGTTGAAAAAATCAAAGACTCTCAAGCACAGGTAAAAGAATTAAAAGTCGCTCTTTCTGACTATTTAGCTCAATATGTAACTCTGTCGGGATCGAATCAAATAGAGGGTACTGATGGGGTCTTAAGAACCATAGTCTATACCGCAAAATTGGTTAAAAAGGCAGACTAAAAATATGCACACAATAGTTGATCAAAATAACTTTAAATCCGAAGTCTTGGACTCCCCAACGAAGGTAATTGTTGATTTTTGGGCTCCTTGGTGTGGACCTTGTCAGATGCTTGGACCCATAATTGATGAAATTGGAGATGAACTTTCAGGTAGCGTAAAAGTAACTAAGCTTAATGTCGATGAAAATCAAGCTATAGCCTTAACATACAACATATCATCAATACCAGCCGTCCTTATTTTTGAAGGTGGAAAAGTAGTCAATACCATCATCGGTTTCCATCAAAAACAAGACTATTTAAACGCGCTAAAATAAATAGTGGACATACTTGGTGTAAAAAAATATCTTGATTCGCTTTCTCTACCTGATTATCGTTATCGTCAAATTGTAAAAAACTATTTTTCTGGGCGTTATAAAAAATTTTCAGAGATGACCGATCTTCCAAAAGATCTTCGTACCTCATTAGATGAAAAATTTACATTACTCTCTGTTTCTGAAATCATTCATCAAGAGGGGACTGATACTCAAAAAGTTGCCCTAAAACTTAATGATGGTTTAGCCATAGAGTCAGTCTTAATGGATTATGACCAGTGGGTTACTGCCTGTGTTTCATCACAAGTTGGTTGTCCACTAAACTGTGCCTTTTGTGCCACAGGCAAGATGGGTTTAAAAAGAGATCTAACTTCCGAAGAAATTGTTGACCAAATTATTTATTGGAATCATAATCTATCGTCATTGCGAGGAGCTTCAAGCGACGAAGCAATCTCTTCGGGATCGCCACGACCCTTCTGGTCTCGCGATGACGCTCGGTACGTCGGACGAATTGTCTTTATGGGTATGGGTGAGCCATTTTTGAATTGGGACAATCTAATAGATGCATTAAAAATAATCAAGGAAAATTTAGAAATTGGCTCTCGAAAAATTTCCATTTCAACGGCAGGTATAATTCCTCGAATTTATGATTTTGCCAATTTAGACACCGAAATAAATTTAGCAATCTCTCTCCATGCTTCAAACCAGTTGGATAGGGAAAAAATCATGCCTATAGCCAAAACTTATCATTACGACGAGTTAATTAAATCTTTAAACTACTACACATCACATACCCGTCGCCAATTATTTTTGGAATATGCACTTATTAAAGATGTAAATGATTCCGATGCTAATTTAACAGAATTAATAAATCTTTTAAAAAGTAACAATTTATTTTATTTAAATTTGATACCTCTAAATCCAATAAAAGGAGGGTTGATTCCCTCACCCAGATTAAAAGTATTTACCGACACTTTAACCAAAGCTCATATAAACTTTTCCCAACGTCAATCCTTTGGTCAATCAATTGATTCAGCTTGTGGTCAACTTATCGTCGAAAATAAATCACCAATCACCAAATAACCAATTTTACAAAATCTGATGAATGTTTATTTTGTTTGGAATTTATTTCATAATTAATATATTTTGTTGCTTGGTTATTTTATGCAACCATAGGGTATAATCAAACTATGTTAATTGATGAAGTCAATATTAGTATCAAAGCCGGTGATGGTGGTGATGGTATCGTCCATTTTTATCACGATGGGTCTCGTCCCAAAGGTGGTCCTGACGGTGGTAAGGGAGGTGATGGTGGAGCGATATATTTTAAGGCAGTCTCAGATATTAGTCGTCTCTCTCAATTTAGATTTAAGAATAAGGTTGAGGCTGAAGCTGGACAAAATGGTGGTTTAAACAATAGAACGGGAAAAAATGGTCGTGATCTGACCGTTGAGATACCTGTTGGTAGTGTTGTTCACTATGATAATGGTACTAGTGTCGAATTTAATGAGTTGGGACAAAGCGTCTTAATGGCCAGAGGTGGTGATGGTGGATGGGGAAACTATCATTTTCGCTCTGCCACCAACCAAACACCACGCCAATGTAAAAAAGGTTTTAAAACAGCTACCAGAAATATTTTTATCCAATTGAAACTAATTGCTGATGTTGGTTTGATTGGGTTGCCAAACACTGGCAAGACTTCACTTCTTAATGAGTTAACCTCAGCTAATGCTCGTGTAGCCAACTATTCGTTCACTACTTTAGAGCCAAATCTAGGTGTTATGAAAAACGGTCGGATTATTGCTGACATTCCAGGTCTAATTGAAGGAGCCAGTGACGGTAAAGGTTTAGGTATAAAGTTTTTAAAACACATTGAAAGAACTAAAATATTAGTTCACTGTTTATCTTGTGATTCACATGATTTAAAGGCAGACTACAATACCGTGCGCGAAGAAATTGGTAAATATTCTTCAACTCTAAAGAATAAGCAAGAGATAATTATCCTAACAAAATCAGATATTCTCGAAGAAAAAAATGTAAAAAAACTTCAAAAAGAATTAGGGGCAAAACTT
>DATMWB010000001.1:0-15355 GCA_035562735.1 Candidatus Methanoperedens sp. | reverse complement strand
ATTTGCCAATTAAAGTTCAGAGAACCACTGTGGGAACATGAGCCAAATCGTGAACTTTGATTTTTGACACTTACACTTTTATATTTTAAATTGAATTTATCAGCCAATCTTTTCGTATTATCTTTTATTAATTTAAGAGCGATATTTCTCATTTTTTTATCAATAATTTCTTTAATTTTGTTTTTTTCTGAATAGTTTATATATATTTTTTTATCAATAATTACTAGTGAATCTCTCATGCTTTTTTTACTTTCAACCCCATAATTATCACCCAAAATTTCGATATTTTTGATATCACTCAAAGTCTTTTTTTGACTTAATTTTTCGTTTTGTTTTAAGATCCATTCACTATTATCATTCAAAAATTTTTTAATAAAAATCATTGGTGTCAACCATGGAACACTAAGCTCTAATTTATTTTTTTCTTTCAACCGTAACCGAAGTGACCTAATCGCTTTCTTTTTTATGCTAACTAAAAAATCTCTATCGCCAACTCGAATTTTTTCCATAGATGTTAATATATTATCAGGGATGATATACATTGCAGCCGACCATCGAGGCTTTAGACTAAAAGAAGACATAAAAATTTGGTTAGAAAAAGAACTTTACGAATTTCGAGATTTAGGAGCAACTGAGTATGACAGAGATGACGACTATCCAACAATTGCCATAAAGTTAGGTGAAACAGTTGTTCAAGATCAGGGACGGGGAATTCTAATTTGTGGTTCAGGAGCTGGGGCCTCTATCGCCGCCAATAAAGTTCATGGCATAAGGGCTGGATTGTGTACTTCAGTCAAGCAAGCAGTAGCAGCCAGAAATGATGACAATATAAATATTCTTTGTCTAAGCTCAGATTGGGTTAGTGCTGATGACAATCAGAAAATTACCGAATCATTTTTAAACACCATCTTTTCCTCAGAAGAACGTTATATTAGAAGAATTAATCAAATCAAAGACTATGAAACCAAAAAGCGTCAGTGAAATATTGTCCGAGACCAAGGTTGTGTTAAGACTCGACCTTGATTTACCAATTTCTGATAACACCATTTTAGACAACTCGAGACTCAAAAAATCATTGTCTACCATTGCCCTCTTGCTCGAGAAAAAATGTAAGATTGTCATTATTGGGCACCGTGGTCGGCCCGAAGGTATCGACGAATCTCAATCACTTCGCCCTGTTTATTTAGAATTAATGTCGCTCATTGAACCGAATGGTGAACACCTGATAAATAGTGTTTTTATTCCAGAAATTAATCAAGACCAAATTGATCAATCTTTAGCTATTAATCAAATTGTTTTTCTTGAAAACCTTCGTTTTTGGCCGGGTGAAGAAGCCAATAATTCCGAATTTTTAACCCCCCTTGTAAATATTTGTCAGGCCTATGTCTGTGATGCTTTTGCCGTCGCCCATCGCGCCCACGCCTCTATGACTTTATGGAAAAGATTACCTGGATTTTATGGTCTTAGTTTCATGGATGAGTATTCTCATCTAGAGGCATTAATTAACCCAGCACGTCCCTTAACCCTTGTATTAGGTGGCGCCAAAGAAGATAAAATAAAACATCTCGATAAATTAATTCCTCTATGTGACCAAATATTAATTGGTGGTAAATTACCTCAGCTTTTAACTCTTTCTGACCCCAAGGTTATACCCGCCACTCTAATTCCTGATGGCTTTGACATCGATGAAGCTGCTATTAGCAAATTTACTGGAATAATAAATAACTCGAAAACAATTATTTGGGCTGGTGCTATGGGATATTATGAAAAGCCAGAATATCAAAATGGTACTGAAAAAATTGCTGCTGCCATTGCTGCTGCCAGTGCCTATAAAGTAATCGCCGGTGGCGATACCGGGGCATCTGTTGTCAAATTGGGTATCAAAGACAAATTCGATTTCATTTGTAGTGGTGGGGGAGTTCTTTTAGAATTCCTAGTCAAACATAACCTTCCTGCTTGGTCGGAATAAAACATTTTTTGCTGTATTATTAATCTATGACAAACAAAAAACTCGTAATCGGTATCAATGGTTTTGGCCGTATCGGTAGTGTGGTTCTTCGAGCCATTAATGCCGAAAAGTATGATGTTGTAGTTGGTGCAATTAATGTCAAAAGTGAAATGGATATGGAATCTTATGCTCTTCAGTTCAAATACGATTCTGTTTATGGTCGCTTTCCTGGAAAAGTTTCTTTCTCGGAACCTGAAAAAGGTGGTGAATTGGGGCGCTTAATTGTCAATGACATGTCTATTCCATTTTTGTCAAATGCCGACCCATCTCGTATCCCTTGGAAAAATTATGGAGTCGATGTTGTTCTCGAATGTACTGGCGCTTTTACCGATTCAAAAGCCAATCTTCATCTTAAAGGTGGCGCCAAAAAAGTCGTAATTTCTGCCCCCACTAAAGACAAGACAATCCCTACCTATATTATGGGGGTCAATGACCACGATTATCACGGTGAAGTAGTTGTATCTAATGGTTCATGTACCACCCAATGTGTTGCTCCTGTTGTTAAATTAATTGATCAAAAAATTGGCTTTCAAGAGGGTGTCTTAACCACGATTCATGCCTATACTACCAATCAGAATATTGTCGATGGTGCTGGAAAAGATCCTCGTCGTGCCCGAGCTGCTGCCATCAACATTGTCCCCACATCTACTGGTGCTGCCGAAGCCGTAATTGCCTGTTATCCAGAAGCAAAAGGTCGTTTTATGGGGACTGCTATTAGGGTTCCAGTTATTTGTGGTTCGTATTCTGATATCACCTTTAAACTAGTCCGTAAAACTACCATTGAAGAAATTAACTCAATCTTTGAAGATGCTGCCTGCCAAACAAACATGGTTGGTAAGGTTAAAGTTTCATATGAACCGTTAGTTTCTTCTGATGTTATCGGCAACAACGCTTCATGTCTTATTGATACCAGAATGACAAAGATTGTCAGTGAAGATATGGTTTCTATCGGCGCTTGGTATGATAACGAATATGGTTATAGTTGCCGACTTGTTGAAATGGCACTTCACATATGGAAATAATTCCTACTATTCTAGAAAAAGATTTTTCTCTTGCTGAAAGTCGTTTTTTAAAACTTAAAAATATTTCTCCTTGGATTCAGATAGATGTTACCGACAATATTTTTGTTCCAGGAAAAAGTTTTGAGTTAGAATTAGTTTCAAAATTAGAAACACACACTACTCTCTGGGATATTCACTTAATGGTGAAAGACCCCATAAAATGGATAAAAAAATGTCTTTTTGTAGACGCTTCCCGTATCTACGGTCAAGTTGAGATGATGTCTGACAGGGATAAATTTATAACCGAAGTAAAAAATGCTGGTCTTGAAGCTGGCCTTGCCTTTGATATAGATACTCCAATAGATAATATTCCCGAAGAATGCGACATAATTTTATTAATGGGTCGTCCCGCTGGTTTTGGTTCCTATCCCCTTGATGAAAAAATATATCAAAAAATTATAGATGCCAAAAAATTTGGTAAAAAAATATCTCTTGATGGGGGAGTAAGTCTTGAAAACTTTTCCAAACTAAAAGATTCAGGTCTTGATATCATTTACTCAGGACATTCTTATTTTGATCTACACAACCTATGATTACAGATACTGAAAAAAACGAGTTACTCACTGTTGCTACTGCTGCCAGAAACAACGCCTTTTCTCATTTGACAGGACATTCTTTTGGAGCTGCGGTACTAACTACCGACGGTCAAGTTTTTGGAGGATGTAATACCGAGTCTACTATTTCAGGTCTTGGATTATGTGCCGAAAGATCAGCCATAGATCATGCAGTAGTACATGGAAAGTATGAGTATAAAGCAATTTTTGTAGTTGATGAAAAACAACATTTTCCCTGCGGGGCATGTCTTCAATATCTTTGCCTTTTTTCACAAATAAATTCCTTTGATATAGAGATTTATGCCTCTGATTTGCAGGGCAACTATCAGATGAAAACTCTATCTGAAATATTGCCCGTTGGTTTTAGAACTGAAAAAAATCTTGATCTTATAAAAAGTTTTAAAAATAAATAATTATGAAAAAAGTACATAAAAGACCTTTTCATGTTGCTTTTTTTGGTGATGCCACTACAAAAAAAAGTGACCCAACTTTTATTGATGCCTATGATACCGCCCAATTGTTGGCAAAAAATAAATGCACCATTCTCAATGGCGGTGGTGCTGGGATTATGTTGGCCTCCACACTTGGTGCCAAGTCTGTGGGTGGTCGAGTGGAATTAGTAGTTGTCACCCCCAAAAAAGAACCCAAAAAACATTATGAAGGTCAGGAACCCGAAAATATATCTAAAGCCAGTCGCGTTTTTATTTTAAAATCTTATCAAGCTCGACTAAATAAATTAATCAAATTATCTGGCGCCTATATTGTCTTTTACGGAGGTACAGGAACATTAGCCGAAATGGCCTATGTTTGGAGTGAAGCTAAGTTTGCCTATCCACGTCAAAAACCCATTATCTTTTTTGGTAAAAAATGGAAAAAAATCATTGGTACCTTAACTAATGAGTTAAATCTGGAAAAGATGGAACAAAAAGTTTGTTATTTTGCTGACTCTCCTGAAAAAGTCCTTGAGATTCTAAGAGGTTTTAGTAAGAAAATTTAGTTGATCCGTCATTGCGAGGAGCAGCTATCATAGCGACGTGGCAATCTCATAGAGATTACTTCACGATTACACTCGTAATGACGAAAATATTTATTCCAAATAGTCTTGTAGTTTCTTTCTACGTGAGGGATGTCGTAACTTTCTTAGTGCCTTGGCTTCAATTTGACGAATTCTTTCACGCGTGACATTAAAAATTTTTCCCACTTCTTCGAGTGTCTTTGGAGTTTCGCCCATAAGACCAAATCTTAGGGATAATACTTTAGCTTCTCTTTCATCAAGAGAACCCAAAACTTCTTCAATAGATTCTCGGAGCAATTCTTTTGATGTTTCCTCATAAGGTGATGGTTGGGTGGTATCTTCAATGAAATCTCCCAAAAATGAATCCTCATCATCGCCGACCGGAGTCGCCAGAGAGGTTGTATCCTGAGAAATTCGATAAATTTCTTCAACTTTTTCTGTTGTAATCCCCACCTCAGCTGCAATTTCTTCAATGGCCGGTTCTCGACCCAATCTTTGAGTTAAAGCTCTAGTAGCCTTATATACCTTGTTTATCGTTTCCACCATATGTACTGGAATACGAATCGTTTTTGCTTGATCTGCAATAGCCCGAGTAATTGCCTGTCTTATCCACCAAGTTGCATAGGTAGAAAATTTAAAACCTCGCTTCCAATCAAATTTTTCTACTGCCCTCATCAAACCCTGGTTTCCTTCTTGAACTAAATCCAAAAAAGTCAAACCGCGACCAATATATTTTTTTGCGATAGACACCACCAATCTTAAATTAGCGTTAATCAAATCAGCTCGTGCTTCATCTGAGCCTTTTTCTATGGCTTTTGCCAGCTCAACTTCTTTTTCAAAATTTATCAAATCTATCTTTCCAATTTCTTTGAGGTACATTCTCACCGAATCCATGCTGTTTTTTTGTGAGAGTAAAGCCAGCAAATCAGCACTACTAAGTTTTCCCTTTTCCGAATCAATTACTTCTCTTGATTCAACTTTATCAAAAACATCGATTCCTTTATCAAAAAGATAATCAAAAAGCTGGTCAATTTGTTCTATATATTTTTCTGGTTCCGGTATCAGGGCTAAAATCTCGTCGTTGGTCAAATAGCGAAGTTTTTTCGCCTGAGCAACTAATTTGGTTTTTATTAGAGATATATTTATTGTTGCTGCCATAGCTTTTTATTCTATCAAAAAATAGTCCTCTCAAGACTTAGCTCTTTGCAATATTGCCAACTTGGTCAATATTTGAGCGTATTGGGCCTCTACTTGGGCGATTTTATCTTCGTCTTCTGAGGCTTCGAGATTAGCAATTATACCACTTAATGTTTTTAGCCTGTCTTTTAATTCTAATTCTTCAATCTGTCTAAGAATTTTACCCCTCTCCTTTTTGCGTTCTTCACTCGTACTTTGCTCTTCAAAGGCCTTTAAATATAAATTATTAAATGAATCAATTAGTTCCGGTTCCAATTTTCCAACCACTTTTTCTGCCTTAAAGACCTTAAACTTTTTTATCTTTTCACCAATTTTTTTAAAACGTGGAGTGTTCCAATTAAGTAATGATATTGCCTTTTTTGGTTTTTTTATCCTTAATATTAAAATCATCAATCTCTCTTCCAATCTTTCTCTCATATCTCCTTTTTCGACTTCTTCTTTACCCTCTTTTCTAGTTGGAATAACTCCATTTTCAGCTTTTAAGTATTTTTGAAATTCATCAACCACACTTTCCTCGTCAGAATTTGTGGCTGTAGCAACTTTTCTTAAATAATCTGATCTAATTACCAAGTTATTAATTTTTGCCAAAAATGGCAAAATTGTCATCAACACCATTTTCTTCCCCTTTGTGGTGTCGACTCCATAACTTTTTATACTCGAATTCAAAATAAAATCCCAAATACTTTCTGCCTCTTTTAATTTTTTTCTGAAAAATTCCAAATCTCCCTTTATTGCCTCGTCTGGATCTTTATACTTTCCTTCTAGGTCCAATACTCTTATTTCAAAGTCCATTTTATCAGCCAATTCAATACTTCTAATTGATGCCTTATTTCCCGCAAAATCCGAATCTAATCCTAATATTAAAGTTTCCGCATAACGTCGAATAAGCTGTAACTGTTCTTCAGTTAGTGCTGTCCCTTTGATAGCTACCACATTTTCTATTCCCACCTGAAAAGGGGAAATCATATCCAATTCTCCTTCCACAATTATGGCGGTATTCTCTTTTTTTATACTTTCTTTAGCCAAATTCAATCCAAAAAACATCTGACTTTTATGGTAAATTTCGGTCTCTGGAGAGTTTATATATTTGGCTAAATTTGGATTTTTACTACTTGGAAGAATTCTTCCTGAAAATCCAACTACTCTGTCTCTAAAATCAACCTGAGGAAAAATTAGCCTATCCTGAAAACGATCATATATTTGATTTCGGTTATATTGGCTTCTACCAAAACTACCACTATTTATTAATTCATCTATGTTAAATCCTTTTTTTGTCAAATAATTTACTACCAAACGACTATCACGAGGTGAAAAACCTATCATAAACTTTTTTAAAATTTCCCTACTAATAGACCTTTTTTCGATATAGGCCAATGCTTCTTTTCCAACCTCATGGCTAGTTAAAATATAATGATAAAACTTAGCCACCTCTTTATTAATTTCGTACAGTTTTTTCTTTTTTGATTCCTCTCCACTCAATTTTCCTGTGTGCACCAACTTTATTCCGGCCATTTTTGCTAAATCTTCAAGAGCATCTTTAAAGTCAATTCGATTGTATTCTTCCATAAAATTAAACACATCACCCGCTTTCCCACACCCAAAACATTTATATATCTGCAATTCACTAGACACAATAAAGGATGGACTTTTTTCTTGATGAAAAGGACAACAGGCCACAAAATGGCGACCCCTCTTTTTTAAAGGGACAAATTTATTAATTACTTCGACAATATCCAGCTTCTTTTTTATTTCTTCCACCTGATTTTCCACTGGCCTTATTCTAACATCAAACTCATTATTCCTTAACAATCATTCGTATGTGCTTTGGGGTAATAATAATCAAAACTATCACTAAAACAAGACTAAAGGTACCCAAAAAAGAAAAAGCGGCTCCAATTCCAAACCAATCTGCGCTAATTCCCGCCATAATTGGCCCAATAATAAATCCAATATTTGTTGTGAAATCACTCAATCCTTCAACTTCTCCTTGGTATTTTTTTGATTCAGTTATGTAGTCAACATAAGCTCCTTTTATAGCTGGGTAGGCGATAGAACCAAAGGTGGCCGACAAAAAAGAGACAAATAATAAAACATAAGGATTTTCAATAAATCCAAAAGAAATAAGAAGTATCGAAGATATTAAAAAAGAGAAATATGCAGTTCGTTTTTTTCCAAATTTTTTGGTAATTGCTTCCACAAACCATCCAGTCATCAACATTGGCAAAGTACAGCTTGCCATAAATAACCCGCTAAAATTGTTTACACTGCTAAAATTCTCTTCAAACATTGGCCCTAGAGTCCAAAAGGTAGAATCAAACATGTATAACAAAGTGTTAAAAATCAAAACCGGATATAGTACAAAACTCACACTTTTCCACATCTTAAGCTCTTTTAACCAGTCTACGGATTTACGTTTTGCTTCTTCTCCTTGGTGAAATCCATGATGGGAGGAAAAAGTTGATAAAACCACAAAAAATATTGCGGCAATAACTAGAAACAAAAAAGAGTAGACCATTGGTGTTGCTGTCACTATTTGTTCTGAGATTAAAAGTGAAGCAATTATTGGCGCAATCAGATATCCAACCGATTTAAATATGGTGATTACTCCAAAACTTTGACAATGTTCATCCTTTGTTGAATTATGACTAACAAAATCAAATAAACCAAAATTAAAAACATCGTAATACAAACCCCAAAGTGTCATACAGAATAAAAACAAAAAAATATTATTTGCTGACCAAAGTAGTAGGGGATAAGAAAAACAAACTAAAAATAATATTAAAAACAACCGGATATAATAGGTATTTTTTAATGTTTTACTAATAACAAAGTCAAAAATTGCACCCGCAAAGGATGATGAGGCAATAATAAAACCAATCGCAGTTTTTGAATATCCATGGTTTTCAATTAATATGGGTGTAACAAAGGACACGATTCCATCAAATAGTGACCAAAACAACACCATTAAAGAGACGATATATAAAACTTTGTGGTCACGCCAGTAAGCTCCGATAAAATTTTTATTACCAAAAGTCACCGGAACCATAACTATTTATACACTATATTGTTCAGTGATCTCGATTAACGATAAAATCGATACCTGCCCCAATTTGACTCCGAAAAGGTTCCATTTTTATAAATCCTAATTTATGTTCAAAAATTTTCTTTGCTTCATCAGCAAACTTTTTAGCCATCTTTCTACCATATTCCAAACTCCCATATTTACCCATCAATTCGATGACAAATTCAACCTCATCTTTGGTTTTTTCTCTTTCTTTATCTAAGATAGAAAGCAATATTTTTTTATCATTCCCTTTTACCTTTCTAAACAAATCAAGCAACATCAATGTCCGTTTATTTTCGTAGATATCATTACCCCTAACCTTTTTTTGACCAGCAAAATCTGAGGTTAGATCCAATAGATCATCAACAATCTGAAAAGACTTACCCAAAATTACCCCAAAACGGTATATTTCTTCAAGTTCCTTTTCATTGGCGCCTGCCAAAATTGCCCCCAACCTCATTGGTCCAGCGATTGTGTAGTAGCCAGTCTTACTTTCCAAAATCAAAAAATTATCTTCGTCACTCAAGTCATATCTATTCTCTCGAGACCATTTTAATTCTATTTCTTGACCAAGCACAGTCCTATTCATCATTACATAAAATTCATCGATGATTTTTTTTGCCAACGCTTTATCAATAGAATAAAAATTTTCAATCAAGACTTGCCACATAATCATGTGCAAAGCATCTCCAGCATTAATTGCCAATTCTTTTCCATGTATTTTGTGCAATGATGGTTGTCCTCTTCTATCCGGTGAATCGTCTTCTATATCGTCATGATTTAATATCCAATCTTCAGAAATTTGCATTGCAGCTGCAGTGTTTAATGTCAGAGACAATTCTGCACCCATGGCTTGAGCTGTCATTAATAATAAACTTGGTCGGAGATATTTACCCTTTCTTCTTGAGTAATCAGACACAATGTCTAGGTGAAATTCCTGATCTTTTTTATATTTCCCACTAATTTTACAAAAATCAGGAAAAGTACTGTAATTAATAATTTTTTTTTCAATTATTGGCCACAACAGTTCCTGATACTCTTTTAGACATAGAATAAAATCAACCTTCTTCATAACTCTTTAGTCGCTATTTGCAGTTAAAGTCTCCGCTTTTTTTACATGAGCCCCAGCCCTAATCAATATCTTGTCAAAAGTATAAGGTGAAAGAATATATAACACTTCAAAGGTCGCCACCGACAATTCAAAGGCGCAGGGTATTTGATTTGTTATAAAAAATGCTCCTGCACCCAAAAGCAATGCATTCTTAAAACTTCCTCTCATCTTTTCTTTGAACACCTTGTCGATAGTAATTTCATCTACCTCTCTTTTTTTCGCAATTTCGGCATCAATTCTATGTCTGGTATAGCTTGAGTGGATGACAGTTAGAAATGTTCCAACAGCAGTAATCATGTTCATGGTTGTGTTTTGTCTCGTCAAATCAGCTATTAGCCACCAGCTTTCAAAACCAACTGGAAAATGTCTCAGCAATATTATCGACAAAACTAAAATAGTTCCGCTAAATCCGCTACTTTGTAATAATATTTTATTATAGTTAATCCTTGCCCCAAGTAAGTTTTTGTTGTTAGTAAGAAAAACTCTAAATATTCTCCACAATAGTTTTGCAGCTGCAAAAAACAAAGAAATTCCCAACCATATCAACAAGATAATCTTCCAGTCAACAGCCACTGTTTGGGTAACTCGGAAAAATGGAAAATTAAAAATAGTCCCTACCAACGGATATTCTGGCTTTGGTACCCATGAGTAGAGATATGTTGGATCGAGTTTTTGACTATAAAAATCTATCAAAAAAATCCGCCCTGCTGAAAAAAAGGCTATTGCGTTAACCACAAAATTAAATATATAAAATACAATCCCCAAGTCACCTTTTCTTACTTTCTCAGTGAAAACTAGATATGCTTCGTCATTACTGCTTTTTTCGATACCTTCTTCAAAATCCTTGAACGAATGGGACAATCTCATACCAATAAACCTAAGGGGCAAAAATACAATATTTTGTACAATACCTATCAGAAGTACCGACACCCACACTTGTCCAGTTAGATAATAGAGACTAAAAAAAGCACTTGCGTACAACCTAAAACTTCCACCTCTAAAAAACCATATTGTCACCCATACTAAAAAGATAACAAGCAGAGTTGTGGCTATTGGCATCAATAGTCGACTATTATCAATTTTACGAATATCCTTAAATGATGACGTCACGCTGTTGGAATTATAGCAACTTTGACCTATACTTTTATAATGCCTGAATCTAGGGAGAGAAATAAAGAAATTCCAAGTAATCCTGTTGAAAGCCAAGTTAAATTGGTCGATATTGGCCGCGAAAACATCAGTAACGAACCAGTTCCTAGGGAAGTAAAAACATGGCTTGAAAAGGTTGAACAGGCTTCATCTTTGCAACCACAAGCTGTAAATGATGACAGTGGCCAACCCGTATTGACCCCAATCTCGCCACAAGACCCCCAAATTGTCTTACCAGTTACCCGTCAAACTTTTTCTAATGGTTTCAAAAAAACTTGGCTTGATGCTGGTCGATGGCTTTCTGTTTTTCTTTTACGATTTATTAAAATAAAAAAGGGGGATGTAAAATTTAAATCTGATGATACCAACTAATTTTACAGACACACTACTTTCGTGGTTTTTTATTCTAATTATCGCTTTAGTGGTTTTTATCCTTTTATACTTCCTTGGGTATGCACTTACTCTTTGGTACCGATGGAGAGACAGAGAAAAGAAATCATTAGAGCTAATTACTCTATTGGTCGCAGTTCCACAGGATAATGAAGTAAAAATTGATGCCGCCGAACCAATTATTGGCGCTATCGGTAGTTTTTATAAGTCAGCCCGCTTCAATTTTCTCCAGACATTTATTTCTCAACCGAGTATTTCTTTGGAAATTATTGGAACTCACCAAGACATCCGCTTTTACATCTGTCTTCCAGCAAAATATCGTGATCTCATCGAAAAACAAATTTACAGTGTTTATGCTGGTGCCGACATTCAGGCCGTTGATGAACCAAATATTTTTACCGAAAACGGAAAAGTTGAGTCATCCTGGCTTGGCTTAAAAAAAATGTCATTTTATCCCCTAAAGACCTACAAAGAAATCCCCACTGACACTCTATCCGCCTTTACTTCCGTTCTTTCAAAACTAAGTACTGAAGAAACTGTTGCTATCCAATTAGTTCTTTCCCCAACTGACAGCCAGTGGTCAAAATCAGGTAAGGGTTTTATTAGTGGTACCAAAAAATCTGAATCCAATCCCGAAAAAGCCAACTACAAAGTCGATGCTCGACAACTTGAAGCAATAGAAAATAAATGCAATAAAACTGGTTTTGAAGTTGCAATTAGGATTGTGGCCGTTGCTCCCACCAAAGAAGTCGCAAAAATAAATTTATCCAATGTAAAAGCCTGTTTTGGCCAATTAGAATCACCTTGGAACAAATTATCTACTCGAAAAACTTACTTTAAAGCTCAGTTTATTGACGATTTTGTATATAAATATCCAGTTATATTTTGGTGGAAAAATAAAACCATTCTATCAACCGATGAGATTGCATCAATTTTTCATTTTCCCAACAAATCCGTAGAAACCCCGAATATTTATTGGCTAAAATCAAAAAAAGCACCTTTACCACCTGATGCCCCACAAGAGGGGATGTATATTGGTGACAATTTATACCGTGGAGTCAATAAAAAATTTTGTATTACTCCGACAGACCGCCAACGTCATTTTTACATTGTTGGACAAACTGGTGTTGGTAAATCTTGGCTTTTAGCTGATATGGCTCTTCAAGATATTAAGGCCGGTCGTGGAGTATGTTTTATAGATCCTCATGATACCTATGAAAGTATTCTTGAAAGAATCCCCCCTGAACGAGTTGAGGACGTCATTTATTTTGACCCATCACAGACTGAACGACCCATGGGCTTCAATGTCATGGAGTGTGACCGAGAGGACCAAAAAGATTTTGTAACCTCATCAATCATCAATTTGATGTACAAACTCTATGATCCTTATAAAACTGGTATTGTTGGTCCTCGTTTTGAACATGCCATCAGAAATATTATGTTGACGGTAATGACGGAAAAAGGTGCCACTTTCATCGAGGTAGTTCGCTGTCTTACAGATCCTTCATATGTTCAATATTTACTTCCAAAATTAAATGACCCAATGGTAAAAAGGTATTGGACAGATCAAATTGCCAACACCAATGATTTTCACAAGTCGGAAGTTCTTGATTATATTGTTTCAAAGTTTGGTCGTTTTATCACCAATACTATGATGCGTAACATTATTGGACAGGGGACTTCAGCCTTTAATTTTCGAGAGGCTATGGACAATGGTAAGATTTTAATTATCAACCTAGCTAAAGGTTCAATAGGCGAAGAAAATTCTGCATTTTTAGGCCTTGTTTTAATCCCTAAGATTTTAATTGCCGCTATGAGTCGCCAAGATATCCCCGAAGAAAAAAGACGTGATTTTTACCTTTATGTTGACGAGTTTCAAAATTTTGCCACTCAGGATTTTGCCGTTATTCTTTCCGAAGCACGTAAATACCATCTAAATCTTACAGTCGCCAATCAGTTCGTTTCTCAAATGGACGAAGAAGTAAAAAATGCTGTTTTTGGAAACGTTGGTAGCATTTGTTCTTTCCGTGTCGGAATTTCTGATGCCAATTTCCTTGTCCGCCAATTCCAACCAGAATTTAACGAACACGACCTTTTGAATCTTGGAACTGGAGAAATATATTTAAAAACAATGGTCAATGGAGTTCCCAAATCTCCCTTTTCATTAAAAGTTGCCGCAGTGGAAAAGAAGAAACCCGGAAATCCTGAATTGTCAGAAATGATAAAGAAACTTTCAAGTCTAAAATATGGTCGTCCAAAAGCCATTGTCGAAGCCGAAATCGCCAAACGCGCCAGATTATAGTTCTTTTAGTTTTATTCCTCTTGATTCCTCTTTTGAATCAATCAGTTCCAAATACTTTTCAGTTGTCGAAATTCTCTTGTGTCCTACAACCTGTGAAACAATATCCAAGGGTACCCCAGCTTTAAGCTGAAATACAATAAATGTATTTCTTAAATCATTTACTTTAATTCCTTTAATATCAGCTTTATTAAAATATCTATTTAAAAGACTTCTAATGTTTCTAGCTAGTAATACTCGTCCAGTCTTTGTAATAAAGACATTTTTATTTTTACTATTGTTGGCCCTGACTTCATCCAAGTACTTTTTCAAAGCAACTTTTGCAGAATTATTTAATGGCACCTCTCTTTGTGGATGACTTTCATAACTTTCAACTATAATTCCGTTTTCTTTTACATTATCCATTTTCAAATTTTCAATTTCTTTTATCCTAAGTCCAGCCTGAAGCATGAGTTCGACAATAGCTGAAGCTCGAATATCATTTCTACAAGCGTCACGAAGCGATCTATATTCAATCGGCTTTAAGATTTTTGGAATATCATTTTCATACTTTGGGTGCTTTACGTCACCAGAAGGGTCAATCGTAACTTTTCCCTCGTCTTTCAAAAAAGAAAAAAAGTTTTTGATAGAGTTTAATTTTCTTGACACTGATTTTGCAGTATAACCATTTTCGGTTAAATCTACTTTAAAATCCTCGATATCTTTTATTGATACCATCTCAACATCTGTAACTTGTTTTTTTGCCAAGAAACTTGTCAACTGATTAATATCGCCTTTGTAGGCTACAATAGTATTAACTGACTTACCCTTCTTTTTGAGGGTGTCGGTAAACAAGTTTAAAGCATCATTTAAAGCTAAATTAGACATAATTTTCTGATAAATATGTCTTATAGTACCATATATTAGGTCATACATCAACTATGTTAAAAAAACATCTTTACAGATTCATTATTCTAATTTTGATAGCTACTTCAATTCTTGGTATATATAAACAACTAAATCTAATTCTCAATGCTCAGAGGCAAGTGAAGGAATTAGAACAAAAAGTATCTGTTTTGATAAAAAAGAATGATTCCCTAAAAAGGTCTATAAATCCTTGAATATTTACTCATCTAATTTGTTGTGCTAGAATCCAACAGTCCTTTTAACAACATGCGGGGTAGTGTACGGCTGCACGTGAGGCTCATAATCTCACAGGCCGGGTTCAACTCCCGGCCCCGCAACTAACAAAGAGGTCGTCATTAGTTTGACGGCTTTTTTGTTGGATTTTCCCAAAACCCAATCCACCTCTGGTGGATAAAAAGCTAATCAAAATAAATAATTAAAAAATAGAATTGACAGGTAAGTGTTGGTATAATTGCCCTAGGTTTGGCAGGGTAGCTCAGTTGGTTAGAGCACGGCATTCATAACGCCGGGGTCGCGGGTTCAAGTCCCGCCTCTGCTACAAAGTTAATAACCAATAACCAAATTACAAGAAACAAACAATAACCAATAATCAAATTACAAA